>DASXGY010000471.1:0-3003 GCA_036488835.1 Acidobacteriaceae bacterium | reverse complement strand
CGGTCGTACGCATTGCCGATCGCGCCCCCGAGGATGAGCGCAAGCCCGAAGGTGGTCGCAGAGACGCGCCGCCCCATGCGCACCAGCACGATGGCTACGATGACGGCGGCGATCAACGAGAAGGCGACCAGCAGCCAGCGGACACGCTCCGGTGAGGCGGAATCGCCGAAGAGCGAGAAGGCCGCGCCGGTATTGAGAACGTGTGTGATGCGGAAGACCTTTGGGATGACAACATGCGCATCGCCCATCGAGATGGTGCGTGCGACTGCGATCTTGGTGATGCGGTCGAGCACGATGACGAGCAGGGAGACGAGAAAGAGGATGCCGCGGCGGTCGGCTGGACGTGCCGCGGTGGTCATTGCGTCAGCCATCAGGCGTGAACCTCTTCGTTCAGAGGCGGAAAGCCAATTTCGTCGAGTGCGCCGGCGCAGCGGCCGCAGACCGCAGGCCAGCGCGGGTCCGCGCCGATATCGGTGCGGTAGTTCCAGCAACGGGTGCACTTGGCGCCGTCGGCGGCTTCGGTGATAGCGCGAATTTCGCCTGCGGATGCGCCGACAAGTTGCACCTGCGAAACGTTGAGCAATTCCTTCAGACTGGACTCGTAGCGGCGAGCGATCCCGAGCGGTTCGGCCGGAAGCTCAAGCGTGAGTTTGGCTTCGAGCGCCTTTCCGATCTGCTTTTGCTTACGCGCCTCTTCGAGCGAGCGCAGGGCCGTCTCGCGAATCGCGAGCAATTGTGCCCAATCGGAGAGGAGCGCTTCCTGGCCGGCTGGCGCGAGATCATCGGCAGCAGGGAAGAGCGCGGTGTGGATGCTCGCGTCGCGCTTTGCGTCCGCAGGCAGATACTGCCAGACCTCATCGGCAAGAAAGCTGAGGATCGGTGCAACCAGCCGCGCCAGTGCTTCGGTGATCTTCCACAGCACCGTCTGCGCGGCACGGCGCGCAGGACTGTTGGGCGCGAAGGTGTAGAGGCGGTCCTTCAGCGCGTCGGCGTAGAGCTTGCTGAGATCGACGTTGGCGAATTCATTGACCGCGTGATAGATGCGATGGAACTCAAACTCTTCATACCAGCCGAGGACCTTGATGGTGAACTCACGCGCGCGCATCAGCATGTACTGGTCGAGCGGCTCGAGCTTCTCCCACGCAACCGCATGCTGTGCGGGATCAAAGTCGTGAACGTTGCCGAGCAGGAATCTGAATCTATTGCGTAGATCTTTGTAGTTCTCGGCAACGCGCAACATCAGGTTCTCGCTGGCTGAGACATCCTCGCGGAAGTCGACCGATGCGACCCAGAGCCGCACGATCTCGCCGCCAAGGCGCTTCGCGATATCGACGGGGTCGACACCATTGCCGAGCGACTTCGAGAAGGCGCGGCCGTCCTCGTCGAGCGTCCAGCCGGAGGTGGCGACGACGCGATAGGGCGCGGTGTCGCGCAGGCCAACAGAGAACAATAAGGAGGAGTGGAACCAGCCGCGGTGCTGGTCGCCGCCCTCGGTATAGAGGTCGCAGGGGAAGCGCAGCTCGGGTTGCGTTTCGAGCACGGCGGCCCAGCTTGTGCCGGAGTCGATCCAAACGTCGAGGATGTCCGTCTCGCGGCGGAACTCCGTGCCGCCGCAGCCGGTGGTCGCACACTTCGCGCCGCCGGGCAGGAGTCTCTCTGCCGTGCCGTCGTACCAGGCGTCGGCGCCGTGCTGCTGGAAGAGCTCAACGACACGTGTGTATACGTCGGGAGCCTGCAGCGGTTGGTTGCATTTCTTGCAGAGGAAGAGCGCGATGGGCACGCCCCAGATACGTTGGCGCGAGATGCACCAATCGGGCCGGGTGGCGATCATGTTGGAGATGCGCTCTTCGCCCCAGGCAGGGTCCCACTTTACCCGCTTGATCTCATCCAGCGCGCGCTGGCGGAAGGTCACAGTGGCCCCGTCCGGACGCGCGATCGGCGTCTCCATGGAGATGAACCACTGCTCTGTGGCTCGGAAGATGACCGGATTGTGGCAGCGCCAGCAGTGCGGGTAGGAGTGATAGATATCGTTGCGAGCGAGCAGCGCGCCGCGAGCTTCGAGCAGCTTGATGATTTCCGGATTTGCCTTGAAGACCTGGAGGCCGTTGTACTCCGGCAGTCCGTCCTGGATGCGGCCGGCCGCGTCCACTTTGGTGGTTTGGTCGAGGCCGTAGCGTTCGCCGGTGTAGAAGTCATCCACGCCGTGCGCCGGAGCCGTGTGGACGGCGCCTGTACCCTGATCGGCAGTGACGTAATCGGCCAGCACGCCGAGGATGGAGCGGTCCAAAAACGGATGCTGGAAGGTGACGCGATCGAGCTGGGTGCCCGAAAAGCGGGCGATCTCCTGGGCAGATTCGAGATGGCAGGCCTGCTTGACGGCGTCGGCCAGCGGGGCTGCGACAAGGTAGACATTTCCATCCGTGTTTTCGAGCGCAACGTACTCGAACTTCGGCTGGAAGGCGATGGCAAGCGACGCTGGCAGCGTCCACGGCGTGGTGGTCCAGATGATGGCGTAGACCGTCTTGCCGGCGAGAGCCGGATCGAGCGCCGCGGCCGGGCTGGTAAGCGCGTAGCGCACATAGATGCTGGGGCTGGTGTGCATCTCGTACTCCACCTCAGCCTCGGCCAGCGCAGTACGGTCGTGCCAGCACCAGTAGACGGGCTTGAGCCCGCGGTAGACGAAGCCGCGCTCAAATAGCTCGTAGAAGGCCTTGAGGGTGGTGGCCTCGTACTGGTTGGACATCGTGGTGTACGGATCCTGCCAGCGGCCGAGGACGCCGATGCGCTCAAACTGGGTACGCTGCAGATCGATATACTTTTGCGCGTAGGCGCGGCAGGCGGCGCGGACGGCGATGGGATCCATTTCCAGCTTTTTACGGCCAAGCTGCTCGTCCACCTTGATCTCGATGGGCAGGCCGTGGCAGTCCCATCCTGGAACGTAGGGCGAGTCGAAGCCCGCCATGGTCTTCGACTTGACGACGAAGTCCTTGAGGCACTTGTTCA
>DASXGY010000458.1:0-3771 GCA_036488835.1 Acidobacteriaceae bacterium | reverse complement strand
CGTTTTCGGTGGAGCGACCTGGAGCGTCTGGCGCTGCTGCAGTACCCGGTGCGGTGCCGGAATTGTCATAGCCGGACCTTCGCCGGCTTGCCGCTGGCGCTCGCGCTCTATCAGGCGCGACGGGCCAAGCGCGTCAAATTGTCCTGACCTGCAGCGGTCCTTCGCGCGCGGGAGCCGCGGCAGACGACGGGTCTTTCGGCCGCAGGTCCATGCAGAAGGTCAGTTCCCCGCGCAACTGGCGCTGGCAGGTGTAGGAGTCGAGGGCACGATCGAACGCGGCTTCGCACTCTGGTCCATGCAACTCAATGCTCAGATTACGGACCTGAGGGAGCCACCGCTCGGTTCCGTGCGAGAACAGCTCTACCTCCGCGCCTTCGATGTCTATTTTCAGCAGATCGATTTCGGGAAAGCCGCCGAGTTCCATCAATGCGGGTACGTCCCAGCCCTCCAGGACTTCGGCGGAAGCGTCTTCCGGCAGCGCCTCGCGCACGTGGGCATCTGACTCATTCTGCCGGCGAACCAGGGCGAGCGGGGCTCGCCTCCACCACACGCCGCCCTGCACTATCTTTGCGCGATCGCCGTAGGGTTGAAGGTTGGCGTCGAGCGAGGCATAGTTGTCGGGGTTGGCTTCGATGGTGACGACCTTCGCGCGCGGAAAGGCGTTCAAAAACCATGCGCTGGCCAGCCCGATGTTTCCGCCGAGATCGACGATCCGTGAGAAATTTTGCTGGCGCAGCGGTGCAAACTCCCGGTCAGCGAAGATCTGGGCGAAGACGAAGAGATCGCCACGTCCGCCGCGCAGCAGCAGTGGATGCGCCAGTCCCCGCGGATGCAGGTGATAGGGGCGAGGCCGAGTGCTTCCCAATTTGCGCAGCAGATTGTCGGAGAGAAAAGCCCAGGCCGCTGTAGGGCCGCAGAGGCGCAAGCAGGCCATGGTCTGACGCACAATGCGGGCGATGCCGATCGGGGTCATAAAGGGAGAGACGCGGCACTCCGATCGAGCATAATGAAGCCTATCTTACTCTGGAGAAGGCCTGATCTCCGGTCTCTGGAAAGCGAGAAAACCAAGCCATGCCGGGAAGGTCAACCGTCAGCATTGCGCTGGCAACGTACAACGGTGAAGCCTTTCTAGGCGCGCAACTTGAGAGCTATGTTGCGCAGGAGCGGCTTCCTGATGAGCTGATACTTTCCGATGACCGCTCTACCGACGCAACGGTGGAGATCGCACGAGAGTTCGCCGCGCGCGCGCCGTTTCCCTTGCGAATCGTTTCGAACCAGTATGCCAAGGGCTATCGGGGAAACTTCCAGACGGCAATCGAGGCCGCTGAGAGCGACTTGATCGCTCTCAGCGATCAGGATGATGTGTGGCTGCCCGCTCACGTCGCGCGTCTTGCGGAGAGGTTGGAGCGGGAGCCCGACGTACTGGCCGTAGCGAGCGACAGTGAGTGCGTGAGCAGCGATCTGAGGCCGCTCGGTTACACAATTCGGGAGAGTGAGCGGCTTCCCGATTCGCTGCTCAAGGCAACAATGCGGCGAGGTCCGGATCAATTCGCTCTCGTGCTGCGCCATCGTGCCGCCACCGGCCATGCCATGGCCTTTCGCCGGTCTTTCGCGTCCGCCGTACTCCCCTTTCCGGATAGTTGGGGTCACGATCACTGGATCTTCCTCATCGGGGCCGCGCTGGGCCAGGTGGACTACGCGCCGGAGACGCTGTCGAAGTATCGCCAGCATGGCAGTCAGGTGGTGGCTGCGGAGATGAAATCGGTGGCCAAGTGGGCGTCGCAAATGCATGGCCAGCCGGCAGCGGCCGGCGCAGCGGAGGTGGCGCGCTGGATGGAGCTGCTTGGTCGCATCCGAGAGCTGGGCGCATCGGAAACGGCGATTGCGACATTGCAGGAGAAGATCGACTTCCTCGCGTTCCGGACTTCGGTGCGCGGGATGCCTGTTTCGGCAAGGACAGCTCGAACGACAGTGAACCTTCTGCGAGGCCGCTATCACCGCCTGGGCAGGGGGTTCTACGCTTACGCGCGGGATCTGCGTGGATGACGCGAATTAGCGGTTTGCGGTCGGGCGGCCCGGCATCGAGCGCCTTCCACACATGCCGGGTTCTTCAGCCGCGCGTGTTTCGGGTCTGAAACATCCGGCGCAGCGTGCGGAAATAGCCGCCTTTGATGTTGTAGGCTCTGCGCCAATACGCAAGTCGCGAGTAGTCGGTGCTGTGCGTGCGAAAGACGGTGTTCTCCAGCGCGCGTGTATAGAGATCGAATCCCAGGTGCATCCTTCGTCCGCCAAGATCCCATGGCTTCGGACTGCCGACAAAATGATAGATGCCTGGCTGTTGCGATGGATCGGGCACCGGAGTGGTGGGATACATGTGCAGGTTGTATTTCTGGTCGAGCCTGGTGAAATTCCCGGCGCAGGTCGCGATCAGTGCGGTTTGATCGCAGCAGATGAGATCGTCACGATACCTGCGGCAGAACTCGAACATGCTGGCCGTGCGGTCTTCCGCTCGCCAGGCGGCGAGATCAAACAGCATCACACCGGCGTTCAATGCGGCGGTATCGGGCGGCAATCCCAATCGACTGAAGAAAGCGCTCTCCGGCTGGCGGCTGACGACGCCGTAGTCTACGAAACCCGAGGGATAAGGCATGGGGAGAAGGGCCAGCGGGGTCACATCGATGAAGCAGATCGTGTCGCAATCGACGTAGAGCAGGCGGTCGGATTCGACCAGGCCAGGCAGAAGAAAGCGGTAGTAGGTGATGAGGTTTCCGTGCAGCGACCGCATGCCGGCAAATGTGCTGTCCGGCGGCGCAGGCAGGAAATGGACCTCATAGTTGGTTTTCCGAGTCAGTTCGAGCGTTTGCAGCAATCGGTCGCGTTGCTGCCGGCTGAAATCGGACAGGATGAAATGGAAGTCGATCGTCCAGTCGCTGGCCGCATGCGCAAGAAGCGACGAAGCGGCCACATGCAGCGGAGCCTCCATATTCTGATCGCCACAGTAAGCGACAGAAAACTTCATGGAAGCGGGTCTTCCGCAGCGGTCAGCCTGTCCTCGCACCCGAGCATGAGGCTCATGGTAAATGAGGCCAGAATCCCGTCGCGCGAGCCCCGGATACGGAACTTTTCTCTCGACCTGGCGTAGTCCTATTGCCAACCCATAGGGGATGTGACAGCATACCTATGGGAAGCGCATAGGAGACGGCATGGGCGATCGAGCAGACGTGTGGCAGGGAACACTGGCGCTGATGGTGCTGAAGACCATTGAGGCGATGGGGCCGATTCACGGTTATGGAATCGCGCGGCGCATCGAGCAGACCAGCGGCGATGTGCTCTCTCTGAACTACGGCACGCTCTATCCTGCGCTGCTGAAGCTGGAGCAGGAGGGCGCGGTTTCGTCCGAGTGGGGTGCTTCGGAGAACAACCGCAAGGCGAAGTTCTACAAACTGACGCGCGCCGGCCGGAAGCGGCTGGAGCAGGAGGCGCGCGAGTGGGAGCAGGCAACGGCGATTGTGGCGCGGTTCTTTTCGCCTGGAGAGGAGCCGGCATGAGACAGCTTCGTGCGTGGTGGCAGCGGATGCTTGGCTTCCTCGGCAAGCGAGCTGACGAGGACATTTCCGCCGAGTTGGAAGACCATCTCCAGATGCACATCGAAGACAATCTGCGCTCGGGGATGTCCCCAGAGGAGGCACGGCGCAATGCGCTCATGAAATCAGGCGGGATAGAGCAGGCGAAGCAGGCCTACCGCGAACGCGACACGCTACCCTGGCTTGA
>DASXGY010000247.1:0-5151 GCA_036488835.1 Acidobacteriaceae bacterium | reverse complement strand
AGCAGCTTCCTGAAGCAAAGATTCTCTTCGAAGAGGCTGCCCACGAAGAGAAGCATCTCGGCTATCGCGAGCCGCCGGCGTATATCCGCCCGGTCGGCGAGACCGAAGGCGCAGTGTTGCTCCGCGCCGGCGACGCGGCCGGCGCCCACACAGCCTATGCCGCGGCGCTGAAGGAACGTCCAAACTCCGGCTTCAGTCTCTACGGCATGGCGCAATCCAGCGAAGCCGCCGGCAACACGGCAACCGCGCGCGACGAGTATGCGAGATTTCTAACTGCATGGAAGAATAGCGACGCGAACCGGCCCGAGCTCGCGCATGCCCACGAGTACATGGGTTCGCAGAAAGTAGTCGCCGCCAGCGCAGAAATGCACCCGTAACGGTTACACATTCTGCGGAAACTACGACGTAGGAGACTCCAGCGCGGCAAGCTGATCCTCTATTTGTGCCAACGCTGCCTCAAGCGCCGCCCTCCGGTGCGGACTCGCTGTGCGCGCCGACAGAATCTGCTCCCGCTGTAGCTCCAGCGCCTGCCGCGCTCGCGCCTTCGAGCCATCGACGATGCGACCCTTAGCCTTGGTCTCGACCATCGCAGCGCGCTCCGCCTGCTGCTCCTCTACTGACTTCGACTCCCAACCCTTCGACATACCTCCATGCTAGGGCATATCAGGTGCAGAGATCGGAAGGTAAATGGAGGTGTGCCTGAGCGGAGCGAACGACCCGCAGTTTGCAGTCCGCGCGCGAACGGACCGCGCAACCCTTTCCCTGTTCCCTGCTCTAATAAAGCCATGAAGGCCTGGCGCATTCCCGCATTCGGCATCGACAAGCTCTCGCTTGACGAGGTTCCCGCACCCCAGCCCGGACCCGGTCAGGTGGTCGTCGCCGTCCACGCTGTCTCGCTCAACTACCGCGACTTGATGACGGTCAAGGGGGCCTACAATCCGAAGCTCCAGCCTCATCGCATTCCTTGTTCGGACGGAGCCGGAATCATCGCTGCTATTGGCCAGGGAGTAACGCGAGTCGCGGTCGGCGATCGCGTCGCCGGCATCTTTTTCCAGCACTGGCTGGACGGTGATCCCGCCGCCGACAAATTCAAAGGTGCGCTCGGCGGCGACATCGATGGCACACTTGCTCAGCAGATCCTGCTCCACGAGGACGGCGTGGTCAAGGTCCCCGATCACCTCAGCTTCGAGGAGGCCGCGACCCTGCCCTGTGCCGGCGTCACCGCATGGAACGCCGTCATTACCGCGGGGCGGGTCAAGTCGGGCGACACCGTCCTCATCCAGGGCACTGGCGGCGTCTCCTGCTTCGCCTTGCAGTTTGCCAAAGGTTTGGGCGCCCGTGTCATCGGCACTTCATCCAGCGCCAGCAAATTGCAACGGGCAGCGAAGCTGGGCCTGGACGCCGGCCACAATTATCGGGAAGACCCGGAATGGGCCCGCTGGGCAGTCGGCCAGACCGGCGGGCGAGGTGTGGATCTGACCGTCGAAGTCGGCGGCGCAGGGACTTTTCAACAATCCATGGCCGCGACCACAACGGGTGGCGTCATCGCCCAGATCGGCGTGCTCAGCGGCCGCGAGCAGAGCCTCACCATCACGCCTATCCTGCACAAAATGCTGGATATACGCGGCATCTACGTTGGCTCCCGCCGGCATTTCCTGGAGCTGAACCGGGCCATCGCCCAGACCGGCCTTCATCCGGTGGTCGATCGCGTCTTTTCCTTCGGAGAGGCCCGCGAGGCCTTCAGCACCATGGAAAATGCCTCGCATTTCGGCAAAATCGTGATCTCCGTGACCGCCTCCTGATCCGCGTGGCGGCCCGAAATGATTCCGGGCACTGGTTCATTTCGGGAGGGCGCCTACCGTTCCGACGGTAAGTCCGTCAAAAACAGGCACCACCATGCTTTGGTAACCATTTTCGCGATTCCAGAAGGGGGACAACTGGTGTCACACGTAAGGCAAGTATTCGACAAATCCTCTTCGCCTTCCCGCCCGTCCTTGCTAACGTAGCTCAGCACAAACTTCGGGAGTCTGGTTCGGGATTCGAGGGCCAGAGAAGAAAAATATCTTCTCTTTTACAAGCGACTGTTTCAGGCTTCCAGCATCTCACGACTGCACACAAGGGCCCGGAACATGGACCCACGTCAACCAGAGCCGCTCTCCACCATGAGGAGCTACACAATGCGCTGGATTATGGAATTCTTCCAATCTGTCTTTGAGGCTATATTCGGTTTTTGCCGCCACAACAATCTGTCCCGGCCATTCACCATCGAGGGGCAAACCTACAAGGTCTGCATGGACTGCAGCCAGCAGGTGTTCTACTCCCGTGACACGATGAAGCCGCTGAGCCGCCGCGAGCTGCGTTATCTGCGCGCGAACGAGGCAAACGCTGCCGTCGCCATGATGCCCGCTTCTGCCCATGCCCGCGAGGCTGCTGCCCGCCGCTCCCGCAAGACGGCCGCTGCCTAAGCCTGATCCTTTCTGGCGCCGGCTCCTCCGCAGGGGCCGGTGCTGCTCTCCCTCCCGCGCTGTTCCACCTCTACCATTCGTCCGTGCTGCGTCTGATCACGGAGCGAAATCTCTGGTCTTCTCGACCGGAGTTGGTGTCGCGTAAGCGGGGCGCGGTGGAGAGTTCTCCGTTTCTCCTTTGCTACTCGGGCCTTCGTCCAGCCACCTAGGCTTCAATTCTGGAAAACAGGTATGCCCCCGCGCTGAGGAAGACCGCGGCAATCGCAGCGAGCAGTGTTACATCGAGCGCCAGGCTGAACTGCCAGTGGTTGATCAGCGCTCCGCGCAATCCATCCACTCCGTACGCCAGCGGATCCAGCCTGGTGATGATGCTCATCACCAGCGGCAGATTCGCCAGGGGAAAAAGCGCGCCCGACAGAAAGAATATCGGCATCACCATAAAATTCATGACCAGTTGAAAGCCCTGCATGTCCTTGATGATCGAGCCGATCGCCGTACCCAGCGCCGCGAAGACCACGGCGATCATGACGACAAACAGAAAGGCGATCGGGATAGCCAGCCAGCTATGCGGGCGAAAGCCTGCGATCAGGCAGATGACCAGGATCAAGGCCCCCTGGATAACGGCCACCGTCGCACCGCCCAGCGTGCGTCCCACCATGATCTGCATGCGCGAAACCGGCGCGACCAGCGTCTCCTTCAGAAAGCCGAACTGGCGATCCCACAGCATGGCGATGCCGGAAAAAACTGAGCTGAAGAGCACCGTCATGCCCACCACCCCAGGCGCCATAAACTGCAGATAGCTGCCATGTCCGGCCTGCCGGAAGACCGGGCCCAGCCCGAAGCCGAGCGCCAGCAGGTAAAGGCAAGGCTGGCCCAGCGACACGACGATCTGGACCCGCGAGCGCACATAGCGCTTCAGCTCCCGCAACCACAGGATGTAAATCGCGCCCATTCGAAGACCTCCTTCAATGTGCCGTGTCCGGATTTTGTTTCAGCAAATCTGTCATTCTGAGCGGAGCGAAGACCTGCACTTCGCCCTCACCGAAAATCCGCGCGTGAGCGACCCAAGGAAGCGAACCGATCCACCCGCGCCGCAGGCGCGTCCGCCCGTGCGGCCAGAGTCAACTATCGCCGCTGCCACATCTGCGCCACCTGCCGTAGACGGTCCTTCGAATCCGCCGCTTCGTCGCGCAGCGAGGAGCCGGTAAGCGCCAGGAATGCCCCTTCGAGCGAATCGGTCTTCGTCTGCTCTTTCAGCTCTGCCGAGGTGCCCTGAGCCACGATGCTTCCGTGGTCCATGATTGCAATGCGATGCGCGACACGATCGGCTTCGTCCATGTAGTGCGTGGTCAGAAAGACCGTCGTCTTCTCGGTTTCATTCAGGCGCTTGACGTGACTCCACAGCTGATTGCGGCTCTGCGGATCAAGCCCCAGCGTGGGCTCGTCGAGAAACAGAATCTTCGGCGTGTGCAGAAAGCCGCGCGCGATTTCCAGCCGCCGCTTCATGCCCCCGGAGAAGGTCTTCACATAATCGTCCCGGCGCTCCCACAGCTCGAAGATCTTCAACAGCGCTTCGGTGCGCTCGGCGCGCAGCTTGCGCGGCACGTGGTAGAGCACACCGTGCAGGTCCATGTTCTCCCACGCAGTCTGCTCGCTGTCCAGGCTCGGGTCCTGAAAGACGATGCCGAAGCGCTGCCGGGCCTGCTTCTGCTTCACCGTCGGGTCCAGCCCGTCCAGCTCGATGCGGCCGCTGGTCGGCCGCAGCAGGGTGGTCAGCATCTTGATGGTCGTCGTCTTCCCCGCGCCATTGGGACCGAGGAAGGCGAAGATCTCCCCCTGCGCGACGTCGAAGGTGATGTCTTTCACGGCGGTAAAGTCGCCAAAGCTCTTGACCAGATTGCGGACCGAAATCATCCCAAAGAACCTCGCAGATTGATCGCAAGACATACCCATACTGAACGGCTCACTTAGATAGTCAAGTCAGCAGGGGAAAAGAGGTAGGAATCGGAAGCAGGTTGAAAACATGTCGTCATTCAGGACGACATATTCGTCGGCCCGATGATATCAACTCTGGTATGTCTGACATGTGGCATGCTGACTATCGAAAAACTTCCCTGCATCTAACTGCGCAACTTCCTCGTCTATTCCGGGGTTTTACCCGGTACGCCGTTCTCTGCCGTACGACTTTCGTGATACGCCCTTGGAGCGTCCATGAGTCGGGCAGGCACGCCGGGCACGTACAATAACTGCAACCCTGGATGGTAGTGACTATGACCCGGCTCCTTCGCGCGCTCTTCGCCTGCGCCGCTCCCCTTGTGCTCATCATCGCCGGCTGCGGCGGCGGCAGCCCCAGCTCGAATCCCTCTAACCCCACCTTCTCCATCGCACCCGCCACTGCAAGCATCGACACCAACGGTCAGGTCCAGTTCACCGCCACGCTCACGAATGGTCAGCCCGCCACCAACGTCAACTGGGCGGTCACCAGCGGCAACAACGACACCACCACTCTTGGCAACGGCTCCTTCACCAGCACGAGCTCTGGACTCTACTATCCGCCCAGCGCGCTCTCCAGAGACTCCATCCAGGTGCAGGTCCAGGCCAATCTGACGGGCAATGTCTACCAGACGGCCACTGCGGTTGTGACGGTGACCCCCGGCTTCATCCAGACGGTCACGCCGGAGAACGC
>DASXGY010000449.1:0-4852 GCA_036488835.1 Acidobacteriaceae bacterium | reverse complement strand
CACCAGTCGCCCAGCGTCTCGCGGATGCGCTCGTACCGGTCCTTGTCCTGCATATCCATGCGGCGCAGGTCGGATGGCAGGTGCAGATGATCCGCCACAAACACCAGCAACGCCTGCGGATTCGGTGAGCGCCCGTAAGCATCCAGCGCGGCAAATTCGTCCTTCTTCGCGCCGCGCGTGTAGAGCGTCTTAAAATTGCGCAGGAACAAAACCTGAAACGGCGCCATCAGAGATGGTGTCTGTGCACGGTCGAGCGCCTCAAAGATGCTAGTGTCCGCAAGGTCGATCTCTGCCAGCGCGAAATCGCGCATGGCTGCACCGGATCCTGCATCGATTAGCGTGTCGAGAATTGCACGCCGGCACCGGTCGTACAGATATGCCTCATCGCCGAGCAGCACATATCCCGGCCGCAGCGCACCGCCCGTGCGCGACGCTTCTATCTCGGCAATGAAGCGGTCCGAGGATGCAAAGCTACGCAGCCCGCTAGCCATTCGTCCGGTCCCGTAAATGTCGTATGAGGCTCAGAAGGACTCCAGCATATCGCTCACCAGCGACTGGGCAAAGTCCCTGGAGAGGCGCGTCATCGCAGGGGAATCTTCCTGCACAAATGTACCCAGGTCCGAGGTGGCCTCGTACTGCTGATGGAAGGTGTACCCATCGCGCCGGTAGAGTACGCGGCCATCCCGATCGGTCAGCGACACGCTCGCCGTCAGCGAGATCATGTAGCTCGACGACTGGCCGGTGGTGACGTTGTACGTGTAGGGCACGATCGACTCACTCAGCACTGTGCCCTTCAGCACCGCATCCGCATCGCCGGCATCTTCGCGGGGCAGCACGCGGAACTTCGTGCGTGTGTTCAGCTCACGCACCGTGGCCGCGGTCAGCGCGACCTCGGTATGAGAAAACTGTGTGTGGTTCTCGAAGAACGGCACCGCGACACTGTGCACACTCTCCGGGATATGTGCCGCGGATCCCATCGTGTGATAGCCGCAACCCGTCGCAGGCAGCAACAGGAGTAAGGCGGAAGGCAATCGAAGGACGCGGCGCATACTGGAGCTATTCTCGCAGAGTGGCTGGCGTGCAAAAGAAGACGGCCACTCTGCATGAGCGGCCGTCCGGTTGTTTACGAAGAGAATGCTACGCGGGTGAGGGACTGCCCTCCGGGAAGCCCGCCCCACGTCCTGGCTCCGGCTTCAGCACCTTCACCTCTGGATCGCCGCTGGCCGAGCCATTCGACGGCGGATTGAGCGGTGGAAGCTCGCGCCCTTCGATCAGCATCTTGATCTCGTTCGCGTCGATGGTCTCGCGCTCCAGCAGGGCCGTCGCCAGCCGGTGCATGATGGGCGCGTTCTCGCCGAGGATGCTGTACGCCGACTGGTAGCCCGAGTCCACCAGACTGCGCACCTCACTGTCGATCTGCCGTGCCGTCTCCTCAGAGAAGTCACGGTGCTGCGCGATCTCGCGACCCAGGAAGATCTGCTCCTCCTTCTTGCCGAAGGTGAGCGGACCCAGCCGGCTCATGCCGTACTCGCAAACCATCTTGCGCGCCAGCTCCGACGCGCGCTCGATGTCATTGCCCGCACCGGTCGTCATCTGCTTCAGATAAATCTCCTCAGCGCAGCGTCCGCCCATCAGGATGGCAAGCTGCGTCTCCAGATAATCCTTGGTGACGGTGTGCTTGTCGTCCGTTGGCAACTGCATGGTCACGCCCAGCGCCATGCCGCGCGGGATGATCGTGACCTTGTGCAGCGGATCGGCGTGGGCGCGCAGCGCGGCGACCAGCGCATGGCCGGCCTCGTGATACGCGGTCACCCGCTTCTCTTCGTCCGTAAGCAGCATGGACTTGCGCTCGGCGCCCATCAGGACCTTGTCCTTCGCCAATTCGAAGTCATACATGTGCACGGCCTTGCGGTTGGAGCGCGCGGCCGTAAGCGCCGCCTCATTCACCATATTGGCCAGATCGGCGCCAGAGAAACCCGGTGTGCCACGAGCCAGCACGCGGAGATCCACGTCATCGGCAATCGGCACCTTCTTCGAGTGCACGCGCAGCACCTCTTCACGGCCACGCACATCCGGACGTCCAACCACCACACGGCGATCGAAGCGGCCAGGACGCAGAAGCGCCGGGTCGAGCACGTCAGGTCGGTTGGTAGCTGCTACCAGAATCACACCGTCGTTGGACTCGAAGCCGTCCATCTCCACCAACAATTGGTTCAGTGTCTGCTCGCGCTCATCGTGACCGCCGCCCAGACCGGCGCCGCGATGGCGGCCGACCGCGTCGATCTCGTCGATGAAGATGATGCACGGTGCGTTCTTCTTGCCCTGCTCGAACAGGTCGCGCACACGGCTCGCGCCCACGCCGACGAACATCTCCACAAAGTCCGAACCGGAGATGGAGAAGAAGGGAACGTTGGCCTCGCCCGCGACGGCACGCGCCAGCAGCGTCTTGCCGGTGCCCGGAGGTCCGACCAGCAGCACACCCTTGGGAATGCGGCCGCCCAGTTTCTGGAACTTCTGCGCTTCGCGCAGGAATTCGATGATCTCCTTCAGCTCTTCCTTGGCCTCATCCACGCCGGCCACGTCCTTGAACGTGACCTTCTTCTGCTGCATGGAGAGCAGGCGCGCCCGGCTCTTGCCGAACGACAGCGCTTTGTTGCCACCGCTCTGCATCTGCCGGATCATGAAATACCAGACCGCGCCGATGATCAGGATGGGCGAGAGCTGCAGCAGGATCGGCCACCAGGCGTTGCCCTGCGTATCCTTCACCGTGATCGAGACCTTGTTGTCCTGCAGGATCTTGAACATGTCGGGATAGTTGGCCGGGACCGTGGTGTGGAAGCCGTTGTCCTTGCTGTTGCGGAAGTGTCCCGTCACCGTGCTGTTGGTGATGGTCACGTCCTGCACCTGGCCCTGCCGGGCATCGTCCATGAACGTGGAGAAGGAAATCTCCTGGTCCTTGCCATTGCTCGTGCTCTTCTGAACGATCTGCCATAGCAAGACCAGGCAGGCCAGTATGAATACCCAGAAGAGGATCGATTTGACCGTCGAATTCACGAAAAACCCTCGTTTCTCTCACGCCCCGGAAGCAGCGCCTAAGAATACGCAGACTGCAGGGGAATCTGTTCCCCCAAACGCAAGTCGTCGCCATTCCTAGGGATTAGACGTACGAGGCTGCCCTTCGGTGCAACTTCCGGCTCTCGCCGGTCTGCGGCACCCAACATCTGATAGCCAGCCCTTCACGCTCCGGTGACCGTATCCTGGATTCTACTCCGAGGCCCGTGGAGATCAGCAAGAAAATGCCCCGCTGCAGGGGCCGAAGTCGATTACCTAGGTGGCGTCCGGCGCACCTTCCGGGGGCTGTCCCCATTCCCCAAATGGTTCCACTGCCACCTGCAGACCCGGCGTCCACTCCACTTCCACTCCGCTCATCCATAGGATGCTGCTTCCCGTGGCGAGCACAGGGCAGACTTTCCGCTGTACTGCAGAGAGGCCGCGCCGCTCCAGCACCTCCTTCACCGTCTTCACGCCGCGGCTATGCGGCAGCCGGATCTGGTCGCCCGGCTGCGGAGTCCGCAGCACAAGCGTCGCGCCGCTGGGCAGCCTTCCTTCCGTCGTCACCCGATAGCCGTACTCCGGCGCTTCGAGCACACCCGGCACGGGTACCAGAAGCTCCGGTAGCCGGGAAGGCGTCCGCTCCGACGACCGGGATATCCGCAACTCCCGCGCCGTGCGCTCCGCGGTCATCCCGGCGCCCAACTCCACTCTTCCCCCCTTGCCTGCCACGCGCTCGCCTGGATCCGTCAGCGCTCGCACGGCTTCCGTCTGGTCAAAGCTCAGAGCGGAGCCTAGCTGTTCGGCCGCAGCCCGCAGCACACGCCGCTGCAGTGCCGGATGGAGCGCCCGAAGCCGCTCCAGCTCCATGGCAACACCGGCTTCGCCGGGCCGGGTGGAATTTGCCCGGCCGCCGCCGCGTACCGGCTTTCCCGGCAACACCATTCCCGGCATCACGCGCGCCAGCTCACGCGCCCACCAGCCCTCCTCATCGCGGGCCACGGCAGCCATGCGCGACAGTTGCTCGGCAATGCGCGGCTGAAACTCCCGAAGCTGCGGCAGCAGCGTGTGGCGCACCCGGTTGCGCCTAAACGTCAGCTCCTGGTTGGTGCTGTCCTCGCGCCAGGGCTCTCCTCGGCCCTCGAGATACGCGACAACTTCCGCGCGAGTCACCTCCAGCAGCGGCCGCAGGATGCATCCACTCTTCATCGTGACCACAGGCGCGATGCCGCCCAGTCCTTCGGTCCAGGCGCCGCGCAACATCTTCATCAACACGGTCTCTGCCTGGTCGTCCAGGGTATGGGCGGTCGCAACAGCATCCACTTCGCGTACCTCCAGCAGCTCTTGAAAGCTCTGATAGCGCAGCGCGCGTGCAGCCTCCTCGATCCCTTGGCCGCGCTCTGCGGCAAGAGCCGCGACATCGCCGCGCCGGACGCAGAGCGGCACGTCCAGCCGCTTCGCAATCTGTGCGACGAAGTCCGCATCGCCATCCGCTTCGGCACCGCGCAATCCGTGGTGCACGTGAATGGCGGAGAGCACGATGCCAGTCTCCGCGCGCGAGTCGGCCATCGCTACCAGCAGCGCCACGGAGTCCGCGCCACCCGACACCGCCACGGCAACGCGCTCGCCGGCGCGAAACAAGTGACGTGCCCAATGGAGATGGGATGTGCGCGTTGCCATGCGCACCCAGTGTACGAGCCACCGTCACGCTGCATGACACTGCGGTCTATACTCACAGGCATGCTCGCCACCCGCGCCGCTACTGCCGCCGACGCCGCCACCATCACCCGCCATCGCCGGC
>DASXGY010000407.1:0-6386 GCA_036488835.1 Acidobacteriaceae bacterium | reverse complement strand
TTTCGTTCGCTGGGCGGTGCTCGATTGGAATGCATGCGCGATCGGGATGTATCGGGCGCTGGGAGCGAATTTCCTGGATGAGTGGCGCACGGTGTTGCTGGCGGGAGAGGGATTGCAGAAGTTGGTGGCACGAGATGGTTGATGCGGAATTCGCAGCGAGTGCAGGAGAGATCGAGAGATGACACACGAGGAGCGAAAGAGGATGCGGGGATATGTCGCAGTTGCAGTACTCGTAGCAGCGGGATGGCTGGCTGGGTTGAGCGGTGCGGCGGCACAGTCGGCGATGTTGAATCTGCCACGCGTCAGCCAGCATGCAGAGGTGATGCAGCGCGTCGGCATCACCGACATCACGATCGACTATGCCCGGCCACTGGCGAAGGGCAGGAAGATTTTCGGCGGTCTCGCACCGTATGGAAAGGTATGGCGCGCCGGGGCGAACGAGAACACGACGATCGCCTTCAGCGATCCGGTCACCATCAACGGCCAGGCGCTTGCGAAGGGGACATATGGCGTGCACATGATTCCGGATGAGAGCTCGTGGATCGTCATCTTCTCTAAGAATTGGAGCTCGTGGGGGAGCTTTACCTACGACCAGGCAGAAGATGCGCTGCGCGTCACGGTAAAGCCGCAGACGATTCCGGATCAGGATGTGCTGAGCTACACAATCGACGATCCGACGCTTACATCGGCGGTGGTCACCATGCGCTGGGAGAAAGTCGCCGTGTCGTTCACGGTTGGCGTCAATACGCCGGAAGTTGTTGCAGCAAGCCTGCGCAATCAGCTTCGCGGACGGGCGCAGTTCGAATGGGAGCCGTGGTCAGAGGCGGCGACCTATCTGCTGGAGAATCACCTCAACGCGGAAGAGGCGTTGAAAGATGCGCAGACATCCATCGACAACGAAGACCGCTTCGAGAATGAATACGTAAAGGCGCGCGTGTTAACTGCGCTGGGCCGCAAGGATGAGGCGAAGGCCGCACGCGATCGAGCGATTCAGATGGGCACGCAGTTGCAGATCCAGAGTTACGGCCGCGGGTTGCAGACACAGGGCCACAATGAAGAGGCGCTGGATCTGTTTCGCGACAATATCAAGAAAGATCCGAATAGCTGGATCGCGCACAATGAGGCGGCGCGGATCGCCGTAGCGCGGGGCGACTACGACACGGCTCTCAAAGAGATGAAAGTTGCTCTCTCTGTGGCACCGGAGACGTTTCGAGGGCAGATCAACAGGCTGATCACGCAACTCGAGAACAAGGTGGATATCAACAAGTAGGAGCGAGGATTGGCAAAGGCCAGCGACCGCAGCCGCTGGCTTTTTTGTTGATACGGTTTAGACCGACTTCCAGAATTTGTGGCGGCGGGCTTCCCATTCTTCCGTGGAGAAGAGGCGCGGGCCGACCTCGATGAGGCGCGGCAGCATGTTGAAGATCGAGACCTGGTTCCACATCTTGCCGTCGCGGGTGCGGAAGCCCTTCTCGTTGAGGTCGCTGGCGATGTTGGAGAAGGGGAAATCCTGCACCAGCAGATCCATCATCTGGATGAGTATCTGGTTCTCGCGGAGATCGACTTCGAGGCGGGTGCAGTCATCGGAGATGCGGAGGCCGTAGGGGATGTCGTCGCGGAAGGCGCCTTCGGTGGGCGCTTCGTTGGCAGGCAGCTCGCGCCGCCATTCGATGGAGACTAACTGCCATCCGGAGGCGGTGCGCTCTTGCAGGATGGATGGGTTGAAGGGCCCGGAGATGACATCGCGTATCCGCTCAAACTGCGCCATCGGTGCCTCCTGAGTGACGACGAGGTAGATCGCCGTATATGGAGAGCAATCTATGCACCAAATTAGGAAATAGACGAAAGAGGCCGCATTTACAGCTTGATTTCCGGATGGCGCGGGAGCGGCGAATGGCGCTAGGTGTTCGGGATTGCGAATGGCTGTTCGGTTTCGGACATGCTCCGGACGATTGCCTGAGGGGTGTGCTAGAGCGAGGCGAGGCCGATGGCAACAGCGCCGACGCCCATCAGCAGGCTCATGGGGTCGGTGAGGGCGAAGACCACGGGGTCTTCGTCGAGCTCTCCGCGGGAGGCGAGGAGCCAGACGCGGCAGAGCCAGAGGATGAGCAGCGGAGCCATGAGCCACATGCGGTCGTGGTGGTGATAGAGGCTGAGCATGTCGGGCTGGCCGATGTAGACGGAGAGAACCACCACCGATGCGAAGGCGCTGGAGGTGCCGAAGGAGCGGATCTGCTCGATGTCGTTGAGCAGGTAGCCGCGGCCGTTGGAGAGCTGCGCGCCGGCACTGCGGACGTTCTGCAGTTCGCTGAAGCGCTTGACCATGGCGAGCGAGAGGAAGATGAAGATGGCGAAGGCGGCGAGCCAGGGGGAGATGAAGGTATGGGTCGCTGCGGCGCCTGCGAGCATGCGCAAGGTGTAGAGCGCGGAGAGGATGACCACATCGAGGATGACGATGCGCTTGAGTGCGAGGGAGTACGCGAGGGTGGTGACGAGGTAGAAGATGAGCCAGCCGAGAAAGCCGCGCGGCAGAAAGATGACGGCCCCCGCGAAGGAGACGGCGAGAAAGACGGCAGCGATGGCCATGCCGAGACCGGCGGAGAGATTGCCAGAGGCGAAGGCGCGCTTGCGCTTGCGCGGATGCTGGCGGTCGGCCTCGATGTCGAGCAGATCGTTGACGATGTAGGTGGCCGAGGCGCAGAGCGAGAAGCAGATGAACGCGATGGCGGCGGCGAAAACGACCGGAGCCCGAAGATGGTGCGCGAGCAGCATGGGCAGAAAGATGAGCGCGTTCTTGGCCCACTGGTGGACCCGGATGGCCTTGATGAAGGTGCGGAGTCCGCTGGCGCGGTCGGTAAAGGTGCGCTGCGGCTTGAGGCCGCGGGCGCGCAGGGCCATGCGCAGGCCGAGGTCGGGATTGGCGAGCATGGGGGTGGCGGCGGCAGAGAGCAGCGGCAGATCCGGACGCGCGTTGCCGATGTAGTCGAAGTCGCCGGCAAAACGGCTGCGGAAGCCGGCGAGCTTGTTGGAGCCAGTGAGGTTGGTGGTGCCGTCGGAGGAGAGCACACCCTCGAAGAGATTGAGGTGCCGGGCGATGCGATCGGCGAGACCGGCGTCCGCGCCGGTGGCGAGATAGAGCTTGCGGCCGTCGCCGCGTTGGGCCATCAGGTATTCGAGCAGAGGGCGGTTGTAGGGCAGGTGCTCCACGTCCAGGGTGACGCGCGCGGTGACCTCCCGCTTGAGATTGGCCTTGCCGCGCAGGGCCCAGAGCGGAGTCTTGAGCGCATCGAGCGGGCGGCTGCGGACCAGCAGCAGCAACGAGTCGACCAGCGTATCGGACTTGACGAGGGTGCCGTCAAGGTCGACGCAGAGTGGACGTTCGAGGGCTGGGGCTGCTGTGGTGGCCATGCGGCTCCTGCTTGAGATCGGCGGAACTGGACTCGGCGGAACTGGGCTCTGCTGAATTGGCGCGCGCTGCAGAAAGGATATCAAAGCTATATCAAAGGGCTGCAGTAGCACCTTGCAGGCGTACCATGGGCCGATCCAGGAGGCCACGATGGCGGATCTTGCGTCTCTCTGGGAAACACATTGCCGGTATGAGTTCGAAACGCGCGATGTGAACGCGACCATGGCAACCATGGTGCCGCAGCCGTATGTGAATCATGTGCCGACGATGACCGGCGGGGTGGGACACGAGGCGTTGAAGCGGTTTTACAAATATCACTTCATCGGCGTAAATCCACCGGACTTCCGGCTGACGCCAGTGAGCCGCACAGTGGGCGCGAGCAGTCTGGTAGACGAGTTCATCGTGTCGTTTACGCACACGACCGAGATCGACTGGCTGCTGCCGGGCGTGAAACCTACGGGCCGCTGGGTAGAAGTTGCGATGGTCGCGGTGGTCACGTTTGAAGGAGACAAGCTGGCCTCCGAACGGATTTATTGGGATCAGGCTTCGGTGCTGGTGCAGACAGGCCTGCTCGATCCCACGGGGCTGCCGGTGGCGGGCGTAGAGACGGCGCGCAAGGTACTCGATACGGCGCTGCCGAGCAATACGCTGATGGCTCGCTGGAAGGAGAGCACAGGCAAGACGCTGTAACGCATCGCTGTGCAGGCCAGACGCAAATAAAATTCGAAAATATCCAGGAACTGGAAAATATCCAGGGAACCGGAAACGGGATCCTTCGTATAGACCATCAGAGCCATGAAGATCCTTGTTGCTGGAGCTTCCGGTGCGATGGGGCGGACCTTGGCGCCGCTGCTGGTTCGCGCCGGCCATGACGTGGTGGGGATGGTGCAGCGTCCGCGCAGCGTCGAGGTGGTGCAGGCGCTGGGGGCGGAGCCGCGGACCGTGGATGCGCTCGATGCCGGGGCGGTGCTGCGCTGTTTTCGCGAGACGCGGCCGCAGGTGGTCATCCACCAGCTCACGGCCATCCCGGCGGCGCTGGACATGCGGCACTTCGATCGCGACTTCGCGCTGACCAACCTGTTGCGCACGGAAGGAACACGCAACCTGATGGCCGCTGCGGTGGATGTGGGGGCAACGCACTTCGTGGCGCAGAGCTTCGCCGGCTGGACGTACGGGCGCTCGCGCAACGGGAAGAAACCCGTAGCAACGAAGCCCGGGACAAAGCTCAAAACGGAAGAAGACCCGCTTGATACCGATCCGCCGGCGAAGCTGCGCAGCACGCTCGATGCGCAGAAGACGCTGGAGCAGGCGGTGTTGTCAGAGTCGCGCATCACGGGAACGGTGCTGCGCTACGGGCCGTTCTACGGGCCGCATACTTCGATTGCGAAGGATGGCTCCATCGTGCAGGCGGTGCGGCGCAGGAAGCTGCCGCTGGTCGGCGCGGGCGCGGGCGTTTGGTCATTCGTGCACATTGAGGATGCGGCGAGCGCCACAGCGGCGGCCGTCGAATCAGGGCGCGGCGGCGTTTACAACGTGGTCGATGACGAACCAGCTCCGGTCTCGGAATGGCTGTCGTTCCTTGCGCATTGCGCCCATGCGCAGCCTCCACGCCAGGTCTCTGCGTGGATGGCGCGGCTGCTGATCGGCGAGCATGCGGTTGCGATGATGAACGAGATACGCGGCGTGTCGAATGCGAAGATCAAGCGCGAGCTGGGCTGGACGCCGCGCTGGCCAACCTGGCGGGATGGCTTTCGCGATGTCTTGAAGAATGCTTCTTTGCCGGTCCGCGAGCTTTTTGGCACGTCGCAGCTCGAGTCTCCGCCGAAGGTGTGAGCCGTCCTTAGCCGGTGTATTCCTCTTCCTTGGTCTGCGCGATGGCGATGGCGTGGCTGCCTTGCTGGGCTACGAGGTGGCCGAGGGCTACGGCGCCGAGGCAGAGCAGGACCGAGAGGCCCACGTTGAACAATGCCTTGCCCCATGCGCCGGTGCGCAGCAGATCGTAGGTCTGCATGCTGAACGACGAGAATGTCGTAAAGCCGCCGCAGAGGCCGATCATGACAAAGATTCGGATGGACTCCGGCACCTGAAAGCGGCTGCCGCTGACGGTAAGCGTGCCGAAGAAGCCGATGACAAAGGAGCCGATGATGTTGATGAGAACGGTGGACCAGGGAAAAGTGGTGTGCTGATCGAGCACCGTGCGGCCTAGCGCGTAGCGCAGGCAGCCGCCGATAGCACTCCCGAACGCAACCCAGAGATAGAGGTTCATTTCCTGCCTCACATTTGTCACCGCAGCGGTCCCTATGGGGAGACTGCGGTTGGTATGGGCAGGAGTCATCAGCCGGGTGGGGCGGTTTTGAGGAGCGGATCCCTCGGGGGAAACTCCATTCCCCCTCTGCTACCAGTTTAGATCAATTCAGTTCAGGGAAGGTCGCAGGAACAATTAAGCATCTCCGGGGTGAAACCGCGACTCCTTAGAGTATTGCTGCGTCTTCATTGAGTGGTGCCTTGGTAGCAGTTCGCTGACCGGCCGGGCATTCGGCGTTGCGGCCGGTTCTCTCTTCTGTCTCACAGCAGCAAGAAATATACGCAAGCGAGGTATTTCGAATGACACGTAAGCCCTTTTTCTTTGCCCCTCTTTTCTCTGCCGCCCTTTTGCTGGGCGGAGTGATTCTGCCTGCCTTCTCTCCCCTCGCGGCCCAGGAAGCGGCTGCTGGCGAACCATCCACAATTGTGACGGTGGAACCGAAGGGCAGCGGCGAGCTGCTCGAACCGGTGACAGCCTCCGCGGTGAAGGTGAAGGTGAACGGCAAGGAGGCCAAAGTATCGGACTGGCGTGGCTTTACTACGAATGGCACGCAGCCCAACCTGCAACTGGTAGTGATGATCGACGATGGCGCGCGCGCCGGCCTGGGGCTGCACCTCGGAGAGCTGCAACGCTTCATCAACCAGCAGCCCGCGACCACAGAAGTGGCCCTGGCGT
>DASXGY010000406.1:0-4788 GCA_036488835.1 Acidobacteriaceae bacterium | reverse complement strand
TGGTGCTGCCGTTCTTGTCTTCAAAATGACGCAAGGGCCGCCAGCGAAGCGGCCCCCATCATCTCGGAATTACCGCGTGCCCACCGGCTCCGGCGTGCCCTTCTTCGACGACGCCGTCTCCTTCTCGTACCTCTCCAGCAGCTTCTTCGCGCGCGCATATATGGCGTCCGGGCTGAAGCCCAGTTCCTTCAGCACCGTGGGGCCCGGCGCCGATGCGCCAAAGCGCTCCAAGCCGATCACATCGCCGTGCCGCCCGACCCACTTCCACCAGCCCAGCGGCGCACCCGCCTCCACCGCCAGCTTCGGCAGATGGTCGGGGAAGATCGACGCCTTGTACGCCTCATCCTGCTGCTCGAAGAGCCGCCAGCTCGGCATCGAGATCACGCGCGTCGGCGTGCCCTCGCTGTTCAGCCGCTTCGCTGCTTCCACCGACGGCCACACCTCCGAGCCTGTACCCACAATCAGCAGCTTCGGTGCATCGCCGCCCTTTTCGACGACGTAGGCGCCCTTCGCCACACCTGCCATGATATTCAGCTTCGCTGCATCCATCACCGGCAGATCCTGGCGCGTGAGGGCCATAAAGGACGGAGCCTTGGTCTCGAGCGCTACCTTCCACACCGCCGCTGTCTCGTTCGCATCCGCCGGCCGCAGGTCGATCAGGTTCGGTATGGCGCGCAGCATCATCAACTGCTCAATCGGCTGATGCGTCGGTCCATCTTCCCCCAGGCCGATCGAATCATGCGTGAACACGAAGAGCGAATGCGACTTCATGATCGCGGCAATGCGCACCGCCGGCTTCGCATAGTCCACGAAGTTGAAGAACGTAGATCCGTACGGAATTACGCCCCCATGCACCGCCATGCCGTTCACCATGGCGCACATGCCGAACTCGCGCACGCCGAAGTACACGTTGCGCCCCGCCGGGTCCACGTGGAAGTTCCCGCTGTCCTTGAAGATGGTTTTCGTCGACGTCGTCAGATCGGCCGCGCCGCCAAATACCTCCGGCACCACCTTTTCAAACGCATTCATCACCTGCTGGCCCGCGTTGCGCGTGGCCACGCCTTTGCCGCCCGCCTCGAACACCGGCAGCGACTTCTCCCATCCATCGGCCAGCTTCTGCTCGTAGTGGGTGCGCTTGAACTGCGCCGCCAGCTGCGGATTCGCCTGCTCATACTTCGCGAACAGATTGTTCCACTCCGCTTCTTCGTCGGCGCCCTTCTCAACCGCCTCCAGCCAGTGCTTCGCGGCATCCTCCGGCACGTAGAAACTCTTGTCCGCCGGCCAGCCCAGATTTTCCTTGGTCTTCTTCGTGTCCTCCGGCCCCATCGCCTCGCCGTGCACCTTGTTCGTGCCCGCCCGCGGGCTGCCGTAGCCGATGATGGTGCGCACCGCGATGAACGACGGTTTGTCCTTGATCGCTTTCGCCGCCTCAATCGCCTCGCTGATTCCCCTCAGGTCATTGCCGTCTTCCACCATCTGTGTGTGCCAGTGGTACGCGTCAAAGCGTTCCAGAACATTCTCGGTAAAGGAGAGCTCGGTCGGCCCGTCGAGTGAGATCAGGTTGTCGTCATAGAAGACGATCAACTTGCCCAGCGCCAGCGTTCCCGCCAGCGAAGCGGCCTCGTGCGAAATGCCCTCCATCATGTCGCCGTCGCCGCACAGGACGTAGGTGTAGTGGTCCACCACGTCGAAGTCCGGCTTGTTGTAGACCGCCGCCAGATGCTTCTCCGCCGCCGCCATCCCGATGGCCATCGCGAAGCCCTGGCCCAGCGGACCCGTGGTCACTTCCACGCCGTCCGTATCGCCGTACTCCGGATGCCCCGGCGTGCGCGACTCCCATTGCCGGAAGCTCTTCAGGTCATCGATCGTCACGTCGTAGCCGGTCAGGTGCAGCACGCCATACAGCAGCGCCGACGCATGTCCATTCGACAGCACGAAGCGGTCGCGGTTCGCCCACTTCGAGTTCTTTGGGTTGTGCCGCATGTATTTGTGGAACAGCAGGTAGGCAATCGGAGAATCGCCCAGCGGGGCTCCGGGATGGCCGCTCTTGGCCTTCTCTACGGCATCAACTGCCAGAAAACGCAGTGCGTTGATCGCTGTTTGCTGAATATCGCTCATGGACTGGCTTGCCTCTCTTTCGCGATGGGTAGCGCTGTGAGGCCATCCGGCCTGCGCGCGCCGTATTCATCCGCGTTTCGTCGGGGTTTCGTAAGGGTTGCGGTATATATTGCTGGCTGTGCTGCTCCGGTGTCGCTGGACTGTGGCGCCGCGCGCGCGACGCATCACTTTCACTCTACATGCTTCGCGCAAACCCATTGTGACAGCTGGGTTCGCACATTGCGTTTCACACACTTCCTCTCCTGGGAAAGGATGCAGCCGTCGCCGCGTGGTCTGCACAGCTTTTAGAGCAATCATCGATCATGGTTCCAGAACCACGCTGTAATTCCGGCCCTCCCACTGCCCCCGTCCCGGCCAGTACAGCGTGAACTCCAGCCGTTCCGCCGGGCCCGGCACCGCATCTGCGTAGAAGCCGGAGGACCCCACCCCTGTTGCCGGCGTCGTCTCCGCAGTCTTCCAGCCGTCACCGCTCCAGCGCAGCTCGAACATCTCCTCCGCCTCCACCCGAAGCCGCCGCTTCGCTTCCATGCGCATCACCTGCCGGTCGCGTCGCCACACTTCCACCGTCCCCCGCGTCCGCGGCTTGGCATAGCGCTCGGCCACCGCGTCCACGCGGTCAAACACCCGCTTGTCCGTCGCCGAGCGCAGCAGCTTGATATATTCC
Source organism: Acidobacteriaceae bacterium (assembly GCA_036488835.1). Taxonomy (GTDB): domain Bacteria; phylum Acidobacteriota; class Terriglobia; order Terriglobales; family Acidobacteriaceae; genus KBS-83. The sequence continues at coordinate 2,006 of DASXGY010000406.1, read as the reverse complement.
GCATGCGCCCATACCAGCGGCATCGCCGAGCCCGTCGGCTCCCCTCGCCGCATCCCGCAATTCGGCAGGTCGTGCCTGTCCCACACCTGCTCCGGCAGCATGCCGCCCGGCGAGCAGAAGCCCTCGATGGTCTTGATCAGCCCGGAAATATCCCGTCCCGCCGCCAACTCGTAGTGCGCGCGCTCCCCGGTCAGCAGCGGCCAGCAGGAGCCCTGTCCCCAGCCGTCGAACGGCGAGCCGTCATGATGGTTCCCATAGCCATCGTGGTTGTAGCGGCGGAAGCCCGGCCCCTGCGGCAGATCCCGCTTGAGGATCGCGTCCGCTACCGTCACCGTCGCCACCACCATCGGATCGTCCGGTTTGCGCAGCCCGTAGCGCACCAGCTCCAGAAATCCGCCGTCTACAATCTCCCGCGCCTCAAACGCATACTGCTGACCCGGACCCCGATTGGAAAGGATCACCGTCTCCGTGCCCGGCCCTATGTGCACGGTTGGTTCGACTCCCGCTGCCTCGGGCGGCCGGATCCGCATGTAATGCTGCTGGATGCCCGGCACCAGCACGCCATCGTTCGTCGCCGTCCAGTCCTCCAGATGCGACTCCAGCCAGTCCGCCTGCTCCTCCAGGAATGTCGCCAGTTCCGGCAGGTCCCGCGACCGCACCATCTCCGCCGCTGCGATCAGCGCCGCGATTACCACTGTCAAAGTCGACGGCGAATAGCCCGCGCACTCCTCCCAGCGGTCCTGCTGCGTCACCGGTGCATGCTTCACCAGGAAACCGGCCGCGCGCTCCACGAATGCCAGCACGTCGAAATCCCCCAGCGCGTTCAGCTTCCATAACCGGTAGGCCAGCAGGATGGGAAACGCCGTCTCATCCAGTTGCATCCCGGTCCAGTAGGGCTCGCCGTTTACCCAGAAGTTCTGCGGAAATCCGCCGTCCGTCTTCTGCGTGCACGCCAGATAAATCAGCGCGCGCATCGCGCTGTTCGTCCGGCCTGCGGCCAGCAGTGCCGTCGTCGTCTGGCACATATCCCGCGTCCAAACCAGGTGATAACCACCCAGGTCGCTGTCGCCCTTCGACTGCCCCCACGGAATCGATGCCGACGCGATGAACGCTCCCGCGAAGGTCTTGTCCTCATGCGTCAGCAGCACGCCGTAACTCGACTTCAGCAGCCTCCCGCCGTCCTCTGCCGCTCCGGCCAGCTCCACCAACGGCTTCACCCGCTCCCACTGCTCGATAAAGCGCGACATCTGAAGATCAAACGGGGTGTTCAGCGCGCCCACCGTCCGCGTCAGCGCTGAATGCGCCGCCGACCCGAAGCCCACCGCCAGCACAAACTCCGGATTCGCCGCGATGTCGATTTCGCCCATCAGCGCGATGTTGCCGTCCGTCGCCGACCCGTAGTGCCATTCCATCCCGTAGTGCTGCGTCACGTCCTGGTATCCATCGCTCGTGCCCACGAATCCGCAACTCGCATGCTCGAAGCCGCAATTGGCCGCCATGACCAGTGCCGAGGAGTTCCTCCACGCCAGCAGCATCCGCCGCCCCGCCACATCCACCACGTGGCCGTTGTTGTGCGCACCGCCTCCGTCCAGGTGCGGCGCCAGCAGCGCAAATGCCTTCAACCTGCGCAGCACGTCGGCATCGCCCGTGAACCTCACCCGCATCAGCAGTACCGGCGCATGCGGGTCGCTGATGATCTCCTTCGAAATGGTGTAGCGCCCATCAGGATCGCTGTTCACCATGCCTACCGCCGGCGCGTGCTGGGAAAGATAGGAAAATCTGCGCTTCAGATCCCGCTTCTCTTCATGGACAAAGCTTTCGCCGTCGGTCACCAGCAGCTCCAGATCGCGCACCTGCGGCTTGTCGATGGTCGGGTTATAGATCTCGTTGATCGTCCCGTGCGAGGTCGTCCACCATACCTTGCTCGAGGTCGAATACGCCGTCCCTACAACCGACTTCTCGCTCGACGTCCACCGCGGCTCGAGCCCCGGCGCACCCGGCGCCTC
>DASXGY010000237.1:0-6712 GCA_036488835.1 Acidobacteriaceae bacterium | reverse complement strand
AGGCCGATGCGTTGGCGGGAATGACAGGAAGGGCAATGAGCAGGGAAGCGAGCGCAAGCGAGCAGAGACGCCGGTGTATTTCCATAGGCGTCTCCCAGTATCGCAAAAAGGCATGATTGCCACGAGCCGAGGCGGGTTTGCCTCTATGTGGTCGCGCGCTCCAGCGTCCGGAAGCCGAAGGTCGGCCCGCGTTGGCGTTTTATCGCCAGATCGATCCACAACATTGCCATTGCCTCCGAATAGCGCGCATTGCGCAAGCAATCAGGCACAAAAAACTGACCGATGGGCGCCCGCCGTCGCAGGCGCCCCGAAGCTTAGCCTCCGCGTCAGCGCTTCTGTTCCAGTTCGGCTGCGTATGCCGCGACGAAGGCATCCAACGCCGAGCTTTGGCTGCCCGCGTTCTCCGCGTCAAACGGCCCCGACCACACCTGGCCGAAGGCGTTGCTGGCATCGCGGGAATGATTCCAGATGCTCTCCGCATTCGTGACCGCGAACATGTCATAGTGCGGATTCGGCGTCGCGAAGTTCAACGCCATGAGGTTGCGTAGAAAGATGCCTTTGAACTGAACGCCGTCGGCACCGCAATTCGGCTCGCAGGTGTCATGCAGCACGCCATTGCCGTCGCTCAGATGCGTAATAGCTGCATTCGCGATGGTGTTTGCTGTGGTCAGCAGCTGTGGCGAGCGCTGCGCGCGGTTCAGCTCGACCAGTCCGCCGAGCACCACCCCCTGGTTGTAGCTCCAGGTGTTCTGCCCGTTGTTTTTGCAGGTGGTGAGGTCGAGTCCGTCGTTGATCAGATTCTGGCTGTTGATCATGCCGGACTGTTGAAACCAAGCCCATTCCTTATTCGCCCAGGAGAGATAGCCTGCGCGATCAGCGGGGGCAACGCGGTTAGCCAGATGCGCGGCGACCGAGAGGAACAGCTCGTTTGCGATCGCGTTCTTGTAGGTCTTGTCCTTGCTCCACCAGATGCCGCCGCCGCAGGTCGAATCCCAGCCGCCACTCATGTCGGCGAAAATGGACGATGCCATTTCCAGGTATTGCTGGGTGTGGGTGAGGTCGTAAGCGGCGATCCACGCCAGCGCCCACCAGCCTTCGTCGTCGTAGTAGTTGTTCAGGAATCCGCTATTCGTCTTCTGCGCCTGCTGAAAGCTATTGGAGAACACCGTGGTATAGCTTGCGGTGCGCGCCACCAATGAATAGTCGGCCAACATGGTGAGCGCGTTGGCGGAATTCCACCAGCCGGTCGTCTGGTAGAGACCCGTGGATGGGGTATACCAGCTCTGCAGCTTGTCGATGCCGGCCAGGGTCTGCTTCTGGATCTGCGTGGGCGGTGGCGTGTTGGAGGCTGCCGTGGCCTGTGTGACAGGTTGGGCGTGCGCGCTCGCACAAACAATGGCCGCGAGCATGATAACGATATACATGCAGGTTCTACGAAGCATCGGGGGAGGCTCCTGTTCGTGAAGAATGGATCAGGCTAAATCCTGATGCCCGCCACCCTAGTTCCACCGCCCGTTCCTGTCAAACGCGGAGCAATCAAAAAAATGCGGACCCCATCAAAGCGAGCTAAACGCGAGGCATGCTTCCCGAGGCGGCCTGCATACTTCGCGCCTCACTCATGCAGCCTTCTGCGCCGGACTGCTGGCTGCATCCAGCTTTGCGATCGCTGCTGGCGGCAGCTTCAGGTGAGTCGATTCGGCCAGGTCCTTCAGATGATCGAGCGACGTCGCGCTGGCGATTGGCGCCGTAACGCCGGGTTTCGCGATCAGCCACGCGAGCGCGACCCGAGCCGGCGTCGAATGCAGCTCGGCAGCTATCGCATCCAGTGCGTCCAATACCGCGAAGCCATGATCGTTCAGGTATTTCTCCACCATCGCGCCGCGCGCTTTGCCGGCGGCATCCTGCTTGGAGCGATACTTCCCGGTGAGGAAACCGGCGGCGAGCGAAAAGTAGGGAATCACTCCAATGCCGTACTGCTCGACCACAGGAAGCAGATCGCTTTCGAATGCGACGCGCTCCATCAGCGAGTAGTTGGGTTGCAGACACTCGTAGCGCGCGAGGTTGTTCTTCTGGCTGACTTCGATCGCTTCCTTCAGCCGCGCTCCGCTGTAGTTCGACGCTCCGATCACGCGTACCTTGCCCTGCTTCACCAGCGCGTCGAACGCAGCCAGAGTCTCTTCCAGCGGAGTCTCCGCGTCGTCGGTGTGCGCCTGGTAGAGGTCGATGTAGTCGGTCTGCAGTCTGCGCAGAGATGCCTCGACGGCCTCGGCAATGTATTTTTTGCTGAGCCCTTTCTTGCCATCGCCCATATCGAAGCCAAGCTTGGTCGCCAGCACCACCTGGCCACGCCTGCCGGAGCGGGCAAACCACTTGCCGATCACCGTCTCCGATTCGCCGCCCGTGTGTCCGGTGGCCCAGCGTGAATAGACATCCGCGGTATCGACGAAGTTCAGTCCGGCGTCCAGTGCTGCGTCCAGCAGACGAAAGGATTCGTGCTCATTCACCGTCCAACCGAAGACATTGCCGCCCAGGCACAACACTGGGACCTGTAAAGAAGATCTGCCGATCTGTCGCTTCTGCATGAAAAACTCCTCATCAACAAGGATGCACCCGCACGGCGAAAAGGACCAAACCGGCGACTCATACACGGTCATCCGGTAGCATGGGAGGGTATGCACGATCTGCAATTCGTCAGGGCCAACCTCGCGCTGGTGGAAGAGAAGTTGCGCGCCCGCGGGCAGGCCCCCGCAGCCTTGCTGGGCAACTTCACCACACTCGATGCCGAGCGTCGCGAGCGCATCACGGAAGCGGAGACGCTCAAGGCGCGCCGCAACACTCTCAGCGAAGAGGTAGGCCGCAGGAAACGCGCCAAGGAAGATGCGACCGCCCTGATGGAAGAGACGCGCCAGCTCAAGGAAACTCTCGAAGGGCTCGATGCCTCTGCCTCTGCGATGGATGAACAGCTTCGCGCCATCCTCGCCAGCATCCCCAACCTGCCGCACGACTCCGTCCCTCCAGGCACCTCTGAGCACGACAATATCGAACAGAAACTGTGGGGCGCGAAGCCGCACTTCGATTTCGCGCCCCGCCCGCACTGGGAACTGGGGGAAGCGCTCGGCATTCTCGATCTGGAGCGTGCCGCGAAGCTCTCCGGTGCACGTTTCGCCGTCTATTGGGACCAGGGCGCTCGGCTCGAACGTGCCCTGGCGAACTTCATGCTGGACATTCACACCCGCGAGCACGGCTATCGCGAGGTGCTGCCGCCGGTGATGGTGAACAGCCGGTCGCTCTTCGGCACCGGACAGTTGCCAAAATTCGCGGACGATCTTTTTCGCTGCGAAGACGGCGAGACATTCAAAGCTGGGGAGTATCGCGACAACGACCACTGGCTCATCCCGACTGCGGAAGTCCCGGTGACCAACCTGTACCGCGATGAGGTGCTTGAAGACGCGGCGCTCACTATCTCGCTCACTGCCTACACGCCATGCTTCCGCTCCGAGGCCGGCTCCTATGGCAAGGATGTGCGCGGCATCATCCGCCAGCACCAGTTCCAGAAAGTAGAGTTGGTGAAGTTCACACGGCCGGAGGACTCCGAGGTCGAGCATGAGAAGCTGACCCGCGATGCGGAGTCGATTCTCGAACGGCTCAAGCTGCCCTATCGCCGCGTGCTGCTTTGCGCCGGGGATACTGGTTTTTCTGCATCCAAGACATACGACCTTGAAGTCTGGCTTCCGGGCCAGGGTCTTTATCGTGAGATATCCTCCTGCAGCAACTTCGAGAGCTTTCAGGCGCGGCGCGCGAATATTCGCTTTCGCCCGCAGGGCAGAAACAAGACCGAGTTTGTCCATACACTGAATGGCAGCGGCCTGGCGGTCGGCCGCACCTGGCTGGCGATCCTGGAAAACTACCAGCAGGCCGATGGATCGATACGGGTACCCGAGGCGCTGGTGCCCTACATGGGTGGGGACACATTGATCGAGAAGCGGAGTGGCAACACGCGATGAAGACACTGAAGAGCTATCTATTCTGGACCTATCAGCGGGGCAGTTTCCACTACGACGTGATGGTGACGCTGATCCTTCTGTTCCTGTTTGTCTCGCCGCGCTTTATCAACTTCCACGCTCGGCCGGAGGAGCCTAGCTCCCGCGGCCATGGCGTGCTCGTGCATGCAGGCCAGAATGGCCACTTCACCTTCGAGGTGGGCGCCGACCAGGTTCCGGAGAATGCCGACGCAGGCAAACTGCGCGCGGAGCTTCAATCCAGCATCGCACCAATAGCCGGCGCGGTCTCCATCGACCGCTGGCAGGCTCAGAAGGACTCCAGTGGCAGGGTGGAGAGCTATAAGGTCTGGGCGAGCCGCTAACAGCAACGAGAGGAACAAGATGAAGCGAATGCTATTGGTATCCGTTGCGGTGGCGTGTTGCGCCTTTTCCGTGACTCATGCACAGAGCTGTGATACCGCCAAGGTGCTGGCGCAGATGGACGCAGCCTCCGCGAAATTTCAGAGCACGCAGGCAGACTTCAAGTGGGACGTACTGCAATCTGTGGTCAACGAGCACGACGTCCAGAGCGGCACGGTCTACTTTGAGCGCCACGGCGATTCGACTTCGATGGCCGCCTACATCAAGCAGCCGGCGGAGAAGACAGTCTTCTTCAACGGAAGCACATTGACTCTGCTCCAGCCCGACATCAAGCAGGAAACGCTCTTCAGCGCGGGCTCCAATCGCGGCCAGTATGAGAGCTTCCTGACGCTGGGCTTTGGCGGCAGCGGCAAGGATCTGCAGAGCAACTGGACGGTGAACTGCCAGGGCATGGAGTCGATCGACGGAACCCAGACGGCGAAGCTCGACCTGAAACCGAAGCAGCAAAGCGTCGCCAACATGTTTTCGCACGTCACGGTCTGGATCGACCCGGCGCGGTCGCTCGGCCTGAAGCAGATTTTCTACGAGCCATCCGGGGACAACCGGACCGCGACCTATACCAGCGTCAAATACAACGCGAAAATTCCTGCAGACATTTTCAAGCCCAAGGACAAGGGCTTCAACATCGTCCGGAAGTAACGATCTCACGCGTTGCCGAGTATCCGCGAGCCGCACGAGAAGCGCACGCCGCGCCGGCCAGGATGCAGAGCATTGGAAACACCTCGATCGTATATCGAGCTTCCGGCGCTTCAATGGTCGCCAGCAACAGGCTGCGCAGCACGCAGTACGCGACGATCGCGGCTACCAGCACCGCGCACCTACGCCGCAACTGCCACGCGCCCACCGCGGCTAGGATCAGGTATGCAAGGTTCAGCAGAGCGTATGCGGCGGCAAACTCCGTCTCCGCATGGTGCCGGTCGTACTGCCACCAGCGTAGCTCGATGTTCAGCATCTCGGTACGCGGGCGCAGCCACATGTCCAGCACGCGTAACAGCGGCAGTTCCACGTCGCTGCGCAGCCGATGCCTGCGTTCCCGCTCGACGGCCAGTGCATGAAAGCGGGCGTCGATCTCCGGGGTAAGCGTCGTGGTCTCGTTGTACGCGGCGAAGATGTCAGAGGTCTGCTCGCGCTCGGCCGGCGAGTCGAAGGCGCGGGCAGGAAGAAGGTTTACATCCAAGGGCGCGCTCTCTACGTTCCAGTAGATGTCCGAAGTTGAGGTGAAATCTATGGCCCAGGTCTTCATCCAGCGCTGGAACCCCGGCGCGATGAATTCACCGGGATCGGTCGCGTAGCGTGGGGCCAGCGGTTCAAAGACATGGAAGGTCCTGAGGTTGCGCGCGGTCCAGAATGCGAATGGAACGACCGACAAGAGGCCGGCGCTGAGAACGTACCGCCAGGCACGGGTACGTCCTAGCGGGGGCAGCCCCAGGAAGCTGCGATTTGCAAACAGGATGATGGCGAGAAGGCTCGCCACCGCCAGCAGAGCGCCATCCGGACGCAGCAGCGTGGCATAACTCCAACTCGCAGCCAGAAGTAGACATGGGCGCCATCCGGGACGCATCTGCAGCGACACAAGAGCGGCGCAACCGACAGCGATACAAAAGATCGAGAGCGTCTCACTCAAAGGCGCCGCCACATAGTTCGCGGTGAAAGGACACAAGGCCGCCAGATAGAGTGCCCACATTCCTGCGCGGGGCCCTCCGATCGCCCGCGTTGTCCATGCGACGACCAGGGACGACACCAGATCGATGACTACCTGCAGGTACAAAATTGCGCCGTAGTGGTCCACGCCGAAGATACGAAAGCACGCCGCCAGAAAGAGTGGATAGCCGGGGAGGCGGATCAGCGTCGGCTTCACCGTGGCGCCTGCTGCCGTGAACTCGGTGCGGCCATAGATACCGTGGGTCAGCCAATTCTTGGCGATATCCCCATAGGTCAGGCCGTCGCCGTTTACCTGCGGGAAATGCCACATAAACCACAGGCGCAGCCATGTCCCGAGCGCCAGGGCAAGCAGCACTAACGCGAGCGTGCGGTAGGAGCGTCGCATTGGTTGGCATCATACAGACCAGGGACGCGCGGCAGAGAGCCCGAAGAGAAAGCCAGAGAGAAAGCTCAGATGGTTGGCCCCGCTCACATAGCGCGGTACTCTGTCTTGGACCCTCTGAATCCAATCCCATGACCCGCCAGATTTTCTACGATCCCGAGCGTAAGCGATGGAAGCGGCTGCGTCGCGTCCTGGATCTGACCGCGGTTGCGTCCACGCTGCTGCTGGTGGCGTTCTTCCTGGGCGT
>DASXGY010000360.1:0-2139 GCA_036488835.1 Acidobacteriaceae bacterium | reverse complement strand
CCGCGGCTCAGATCGTTCCCGGCCCGCACATGGGTGTGATACCAGCGCGTGCCACGGGGTCGCGGCGTGAATGTGTAACGCGCCTCGCCACCCGGCGGAATGTGCGGCGTGCCCTCTTCCATCGCGCCGTCGATCTGCGAAGGAAGAAAGAGCCCGTGCCAGTGCACCACCTCGTCGTCTGACGAGCGATTGCGCACGTCGATGGTGACGGGCTGGCCCTCTTTCAAGCGAAGCAGCGGGCCGGGCACACTGCCGTTGTAGGCAGCCGTCTTGTAATGGTGCCTCGGAGAGGCTTCGATAGTGAATGGTGCGATCTCGAGGGTGTAATCCGCAGGTTGCGCGGCGAGTGGAAGCGTAGCGCCGATGGCCGTCATGCCTGCGAGCTGAATCGCTTGTCTGCGAGTGATCAAACTTCAGGCTAGCAGCAGAAAAATCGGACGAGAGTGGACGCCATTCGAACGCAGGCGGAGTCTACCGTATCAGCTTAAGAAATTATGAAGAAAGCGTTCAGCGGCTCACCGTAAGCCTGACCGAAACTGTCACCGAAATGTCCTGTTCGCCGGCTTCCGTACCCACGGGAGGCGCAGCGGCCGCCATCGCGCTCACTTGCATGCGCATCATCGGCATGGGTCGCATGATGCCGCCCGGTTCCACGTTCACCTCGCGCACACCGATCACGCGTGTGCCCGCGGCTTCGGCAACAGCGTCTCCCTGCGCGACAGCGGTGCGGGTTGCCTCCTGCGCCAGCTCTTTGCGGACCTTGTCCTGGTCTTCTTCCTTCGGCGCATAGCTGGTCTGCTGGATGGTGTTCGCACCGTGCTCCAGCACGCCGGACAGGATCGCGCCAACTTTTTCCGGCGTCGTCCGGAAGCTGACCGCAGTGCTGCCTGTATAGCCGACGATCTTCTGCTGTCCGCTCTTCTCTTCGTGTGTCTGCGGCTGGAAGGAGACCTGGTCTGTAGCCAGCCGCTCCGCGCCTTGTCCGCGCAGCCATTCGAGCAGTGTCTGCGAGCGCTGTGCGAGATCACGCGAAACCGATGCGGCGTCTGCCCCCTGCGTCTGTATGCCCACCGAAATATCCGCAACCGTGTTTGCGATGCGGCGGTGCGCGGTGGCGCTGGTGGAGACGATGCCGGCATTGACCGGCAACGTCAGCTCGTTGCCTTGCTGCGCGCGAGCATGCGTGGCAGGCAGCAAAGCAAGCGAAAAGAGGAGCAGGGCGGAGAGCGTGACGGAGCGTCTGCGGTTCGTGCTGGGCTTCATGCTTGGCACTTTACGCTATTCCGCTGATTTGAACGCAACATGCTTGAACGCACCATGCGGCGAGCGCCGGAGCTTGCCCTGCCCACGGGAGACTCGTAAAGGCGCATCTGAGGTAGCATGGGCGGCATGGCTCGCATCTCTCGTCGCGCGATTCTGGCCGCAGCGCCGCTTCTTCCATTGGCTCCTTTCGTTATTCGCTCCTCGTTCGGACAGCGTCGCGGAGCACGCAAAGCGCAGCTCTACGTTGGCACCTACACCCATGACATGGGTCCGGGCGGCCAGGCGGATGGCATCTACCTGGCGGAATGGGATGCTGCTGCCGGCGCGCTCGGTCCGCTCGGTCTCGCGATGAAAACGGCGAATCCGTCGTTCCTGGCGGTGCCGCCCAGCGGCGACGCGCTCTATGCAGTGAATGAAGACGAGGATGATCCGCAGCCCGGCGGCGGCAAGGGCGGCTCGGTGACGGCATTTCGCCGCGATCGGACGACGGGCAGTCTCACTCAGCAGAACGTCAAGCCGTCCGGCGGCAGCGATCCTTGCCATATCACCGTCGACCGTGCGAATCGGGCGGTTTTCGTGGCGAATTATTCCAGCGGCTCACTCACCTCCTTCCGTGTGACGCCGCAGGGAATCGAAGGGCCGGTCTTTCAATTTAACGCTCATGGCAGCGGGCCAAACACAGAGCGGCAGGCGGGCCCGCATATTCATTGCGTCACACTTTCTCCCGACGAGCGCTTTCTGCTGGTGAACGATCTCGGCACGGACCACATCTGGATCTTTCATGTCGATCTGAAAACGGCGGAGCTCAAGGAGACCGGAGCGCCATGGCAGGCGAAGCCTGGCTCCGGCCCGCGTCACGCGCACTTTCATCCCAAT
>DASXGY010000342.1:0-4166 GCA_036488835.1 Acidobacteriaceae bacterium | reverse complement strand
TGGAAGATCCGCAGCATCCTGCAATGAAAGGTCTCGGCAGCTCGTTTCCGATCGAAAACGAGGAGTGGTACACCTGGGACAAAGATCCGCGACCCAACGTACACGTGCTGGCGACTGTGGATGAGAACAGCTACACTCCCGCGACCACTATCAAGATGGGAGGCGACCATCCGGTGATCTGGACGAATGAACACATGAAGGCGCGGAATATCTATATCTTCATGGGCCATCATCCCGAGCTATTCCAGAACAAATCATTTATCACGCTGTTTCATAACTCCATCCTGTGGGCGGCACACGCATGAGGCGACGGATAGCATCCCTTTTCTGCGTTCTGGCATTCGCGTGCTCGGCGATCTCGCAGACGCCGCAGCCAAAATTCCATGTGCTTGCTTTCTATACCGAAAAGACGGAAGCCGATCACGTGGACTTCGCACGCCAGGCGGTGACGTTCTTTGAGGCGGATGCGAAACAAGATAATTTTGACTGGCACGTCACCACGAACTGGGACGACCTGAACGCGGAAAATCTCGAGCACTATCAGTTAGTGGTCTGGCTGAACGATTCTCCGCAGCAGCCCGCACAACGCAGAGTGTTCCAGCAATATATGGAGCACGGCGGGGCTTGGATAGGCTTTCACTTTGCGGGTTACAACGACGAGAGCACGCACTGGCCCTGGTTCAGCGGCGATTTTCTCCACGCAGTCTTTCTCACGAATAGCTGGCCTCCGCTCCCCGCCACACTGGTCGTAGAAGATCGAGACAGCCCCGTGACGCGCGGCCTTCCCGAGACATTTCTGTCGCCGGCGAATGAGTGGTACATATGGAAGCCCGATCCGCGCGCGAACAAAGACATTCACGTACTGCTGAGCCTGAGCCCGTCCAACTACCCTCTGGGCATGAAAGATACTTTGACGGCCGGCGACCTTCCCGTGGTCTGGATCAACACGAGATACAAAATGCTCTATTGCAACATGGGACACGGCGACAAGATATTTACCAGTGCCACGCAAAATCAGCTTTTTAGAAATGCCGTCTTATGGCTGGGGAAGCGTCTAAGACACCGCAGCATTTACTGACACCGCAGCATTAACTATCGCCCACGGCTAACTACCTAGACAGCTTTCTGTTTGCGAGTCTTGGCGGTGGCCTCTTTGGCAGCCCGCTGCGGTTCTTTCTTCGCTGCGGACGCAGACTTCGCCGGGACCAGTGTAGGCCGCGCGCGCTCTTTCTCGGCGATGCTCTGCTTGAGCGCTGTCATCAGATCGACGACCGGAGCCAGCTTGCGTTTCTCAACACCAGGCTGCGGTGTGGCGCCCGCGCGCTTCGTTTCAATAAGCGCAAGCACCTTCTCCTTATAGTTGTCCTGAAACTGCTCCGGCTCGAACGGCGCCCGCAGCGACTCCATGAACTTTTCGGCCAGCGCGACCTCCTGCTCCGGAACTTCCGCCGCGGTGTCCTGCCCGTATTCGCTTACCTCTCTTACCTCTGCCGGATAGTAAAGCGTGTGCAACAGCAGGCCTTTGTCATAAGGCCGGATCAGCACCACCTGCTCTCGCCCGCTTAGCGTTACGCGCGCAATCGCCGCAACCTTCTCGCGCGTCATGCCGCGGAACAGCAGGTTGTAAGCACGCTTGCCGGAATCTTCGGCGGCAGAGTAGTAGGAGGTCTCAAAAAAGATCGGGTCTACTTCTTCCAGCGATACGAACTGCTGGATCTCCATGACGTCCGACGACTCAGCCTCCAGGGCTTTGAGCTCGTCAGAGTTGACCGTCACATAGACGCCCTTCTCTACCTCGTAGCCCTTCTGTAACTCATTCCGTTCCACAACACGGTCGCACTGCGGGCAAAAGATCTGCTGCTTGATGCGCCCGCCGCACTCGCCGTGAATCTGGTTAAAGCTCACGTGCTCTTCGCGGGCTGCAGCAAACAGCCGGACAGGAACGGAAACCAGGCCGAAGGAGATATACCCCTTCCAAACTGTAGAAGCCATAGACACACTCCGGAGGGAAAGTATAGAGGATACGGCCGCGATCGACCTATCTCCTAACTTGGCACCTTCGCATTTTCATCGCCTCTAAATGGCCATCCCATAAGTCAACGAACGCCCACAGCGGATGGCAATTCATATTCGAGATCGAAACTATGTTTGCCGCCCTCTATCGTGATCGTCAGCTGGCCGCTCAAACTCGCAAGTTCATCTGTGCCGGACTGCGGGACCACCCTCACCTGCATTGCCCCGCTTGCCGGATCGCTTTTCAGCATCGATGCGTTGTGCATCAACAGGAAGCTTCCGCTGCGGCCATTCAGCGTTCCGGTCACCCGCTCCAGGGCAACATACGCCATGGCGCCAGTGGAATCCGTGGCTGCCATCAGCATCTCTCCTTTGCTCGTTCCATCGATATCTCCGGAGAAGGTCTTATCGATGCTCATGCGTCCCACTCCTGCCTGCTGAGCAAGGGCCGATGCCTCGGCGGGGCCCATCTTTACAACAAACGTTCCTCTGGCGTGCATAGTCTCCCCTGGTTTCCTATGTGGTTGTAGTGATTACCGGCCCACCGCTGCCATGCCGCGCTCGTCATAGCGCTCGCCCGCTGCCGCGCCACGCGGCGCCAGCGCTTCCAGCGCCGCCAGCTCGTCCTTGCTTAGCTTTACATCCACGGCATGCACGTTCTCTTCAAGATACTTCTGCCGCTTTGTGCCGGGGATCGGTACGATGTCCTGGGCCTGCGCCAGCACCCAGGCCAGCGCCAACTGCGATGCCTTCACCCCCTTGCGCGCGGCCAATTCTTCCACCTTCTTCACCAGCGCCAGGTTGCGGTCGAAGTTCGCGCCCTGAAAGCGCGGCGAGTTGCGGCGGAAGTCATCCGGCGCAAGATCTTCGAAGCGCTTGATCTGCCCGGTAAGAAAGCCGCGGCCCAAAGGCGAGTACGCGACAAAGCCAATCCCCAGCTCGCGCACCGTGGGCAGAATCTCGTCTTCCGGCTCGCGCGACCACAGAGAATATTCGGTTTGCAGCGCCGTGATCGGATGCGTGGCATGCGCTCGGCGGATGGTCTCCGGCCCTGCTTCCGACAGGCCGAGATAGCGCACCTTGCCCTCTTCCACCAGCCGTGCCATCGCGCCTACCGTCTCTTCTATCGGCGTCTTCGGATCCACGCGGTGCTGGTAGTAAAGATCAATCGTCTCCACGCCCAGCCGCTGCAGACTGGCCTCGCATGCACTGCGCACATAGGCGGGGCTGCCGTCCACGGCGCGGAACGATGGATCTTCCTTCTTGCGCACAATGCCGAACTTGGTCGCGATCTGCACTCTGCCACGGTGCGGCAGCAGCGCGCGTCCCACCAGTTCTTCGTTCGTAAATGGCCCGTAGATATCCGACGTGTCGAAGAAGGTCACACCCAGGTCGATCGCACGATCGATCGTCGCCTCCGATTCGAGCTGATTGCCCGGCCCGTAGAACTCCGACATGCCCATGCACCCCAGCCCCAGCTCGCTAACCTCCAGCCCCTGCCGCCCCAACTTCCGTTTCTTCATTGTGATAACTCCTCACTCCATTCGATACCGAAGCGCCGACGAGGATGCCTGACGCAGCGGACGGCTAGGGAGATGTCGAGGCCACTTTAACGGAATGCATCTCAATCGTGACCCGCGGCGCCGCCAGGTTTCTTGACGGTCAATTCAGCGAGGCCGGCAACAAAGTTCACGGGAATTCATTCACAATTTAGGAGCTCTGGTTTCATCAGCGACGCGGCGATCGATCGTGAGCGCCACTCTAAAGCGCAATTCTAGGGAGACGGTATGAAGATATTCGTTGCAGGCGCGAGCGGCGCCATCGGTCAGCCGCTGGTTGCGGAATTGATTCGCCAGGGCCACGCCGTCACCGGCATGACACACTCCGATGCCGGTGCGGAGAAGCTCAGCAAGGCCGGAGCGGCCGTCGCGCGGGTCAGCGCCTTCGATGCGCCGGCGCTGGAAGAGGCGCTGCGGCGCTCTTCCGCAGAGATCGTCATCGACGAGTTGACCGCGCTGCCGCAGCATCCGTCGGAGATGGCCGCGGCGGCCGCCGGTGATCGCCGCTTGCGACTCGAAGGTGGAGGCAATCTCTTCCGTGCGGCGCAAGCCGCCGGGGTTCGCCGCTACCTGCAGCAGGCGAGTGCCTTCTTT
>DASXGY010000284.1:0-4846 GCA_036488835.1 Acidobacteriaceae bacterium | reverse complement strand
ATCAGCGGCACCTCGGTGATCATCTCGCGCAGGATGCGCAGCGTCGCCGTGTTCTGCAGCCCCATGCCGCTTCCGATCGGCGCCGCCAGAGGCATCACTGCCGCCGCGCCCGCATCCACCAGCCGCTTCGCGTACACGATGTCATCGGACGTGTACGGCAGCACGGTGAAGCCCTCCTTCACCAGCACGCGCGTTGCTTCGAGCGTCGCCTGCACGTCCGGATAAAGCGTCGCCTGGTCCCCGATCACCTCGATCTTCACCCAGTCCGACAGCCCCACCTCGCGCCCCAGCCGCGCCGCGCGGATCGCCTCGTCCGCCGTGTAGCAGCCCGCCGTATTCGGCAGGAGGAAGTAACGCTGCGGATCGATGAAGTCCAGCAGCGACTCCTTGGTGCGGTCCAGGTTCACCCGCCGCACCGCCACCGTCACCATCTCCGCGCCAGATGCCTCGATGGCCCGCTGCGTCTCTGCGCCATCCTTGTATTTGCCCGTGCCCACGATCAGCCGCGACTGAAAGGCACGCCCCGCAATCACCAGTGGTTCCATGGCTCTTAGTTTATCTCCAGAAAGAGAAAGGCCCGCACCCATACTGGCTGCGGGCCTCTCCCGGTGATCTGTTGGAGTTGACCTGAGGCGTGCACGCCTCTCAATTTCCTCCGAACCGCCTCCCAATCTGGCAGCGCGAAGTATGAAGTGGGCCTCAGCGAAGAACGTTCTGTTTCGCCAGGTCTAGGGGCTTTTTTCCTGTCAACGTCGACCGGAGCGATGCGATTGTCGTGACTTTTCCGTCAAGAAAAGTCGCTCCTCACAACTCCCGGCGCGTACGCCTAACAGGAAAAATGCACAGCATGAACGCCCTAAGCCTCAGTCACCTCACGTACTGTGATCGAACAACTACCGTCAGAAGTTTTCATTCGCTGGATCATCCTCCTTTCCCGTGTACTTCCAACCTAGCGCCGCTCCCGATAGCCGTCAAGCGTGCGCGTTTGAAAAGATATGCGTATCACGATCTCGCTCGACCTGCGTCCATGTAAGAGCGCTGTATTCTTAGCCTGCACGCGCGGAATCCGCTCGCTCATCATGATCCGGGCCCTCAAGTCTCTGTTCACGCGAAGCAACCGCGCAGCCAATCTCACCATCGTGCTGCTGCTCTCCTCCGGGCTCGGTGCTGTCGCACTGCTCTCCGCCGCACTCGATCGCTTCCTGCTTCACCCGCTCGATGTGCCGCATCCGGAGACACTCGTGCGTGCCGTCGAGCGCCACCCTCCCGTCGTCAACTCAGAATGGCTCTCTTTCAGCCTCTATGAAGCGATGCGTTCCATGCGCACCCTGCGCGACGTCGCCGTCGAAGGCGATATCGACACTGCAGTCTCCCTGCGCAACAGCGCGAACGAAGACGTCCGCCCCATCGCTGCCCAGATGGTCTCCGGCAATTACTTCTCCATGCTTGGCGCAGCTGCTGCCTTCGGCCGCACACTCGGGCCTGCAGATGAACATGCCTCTCCCGTCGGCGCACCCGTCGTCCTCAGTGATCGCTTCTGGACCCGTGCCTTTGCCCACTCGACGACCATCCTCGGTTCCACGCTCACCATCCAGGGCAAGCCATTCGTGATCGTCGGCATCATGCCTCACAGCTTTGTCGGAACCAGGATTGATGACAGCCCCGACGTGTGGCTCCCGCTTAGCGCGCAGTCGCTGCTGTCGGCAAAGTCCCTCACCGATCCGGACACTGACCGCCACTTCGGCATCCTCGCTCGCCTCCAAACCGGTGTCACGCTCGCACAGGCGCAGCAGGAGTTTGCCGGGGTCTATCGCACCATCCATCTGCGTGAGGATGCCAACGATACGGGCGCGCACGGCTCCCTCGTACCCACCACTGAGAACACCTTCGCCCTGCACGATGGCTTCCGCCACGCACTCATCCTGCTGCTCTGGGGGCTCGCTGCTGCTGATGATGTGCGCGAACGTCGGCGGACTGCTGCTGGCGCGCACTGCCCGTCGCGAGCGCGACACCGCAGTCCGCATCGCACTCGGCGCCAGCCGCACACGCCTGCTCGCAACCGCACTGCTTGAATCCGCCACGCTCGGCGTGGCCGGCGGCTGCGGCGGCATCGCGCTTGCCTTCGCCGGTGCGCCGCTATTCGTCCGGCTGCTGCCTCTGGGACACAATGCAGCTCCCCTATCGCTTGCGCCAAACCTCGCCATCGCACTCTTCGCGCTTGCCCTCGCCTTGCTGCTCAGCATCCTCTTCGGCGCTCTTCCCGCATGGCTCACGTCACGCGCGATGCCGCAACACGCGCTGCGGCGCGGCGCTTCCACCAGCCGATCCAGCTCGCTCAGCCGCGCTCTGCTCGTTCTACAGACCGCGCTTACGCTCGTTCTGCTCGTCGAGACCGGCCTGATGCTCCGCACCTTCTCTGCTCTCCGCCACACCGATCCCGGCTTCGATGTCGACCACGTCCTCACCTTCACCCTCGTTCCCGCCATTGCCGGTCCGAACGCTGGCGTCGTCTCCACGCTTCCGCCGGGCCTTCGCGAAGACCTGCTCGAACGCGTCCGGCAATTGCCCGGTGTTCGCGGCGCCAGCTTCGCCGGAGCGGCCCCCATGCAGCGCATCGGCTTCAAGACCACCGTCGCGATGCCCGGCCAGAACATCGTGGCAAGCGCCTTTCTCAATACCAGCCTCAACGTCGTCTCCAGCAACTTCTTCGAGACCATGGGTATGCCGATCCTGGGCGGCCGCGCCTTCATCGCAACCGATGCGGACACAAAGAGTCCAGTGCCCGTGCCCGTCATCATCACCGACGCCTTCGCCCACACCTTCTTTCCCGGGCAAAATCCACTCGGAAGAACATTTGGAAATGGCAGCCCCGGCGAAATAGCCAAAGCCGCTTATCGCGTCGTGGGCATCGCTGGCGACTCCAAATACCGCTCGCTCCGCGAGCCGCTGCTGCCCATCTTCTACACACCCATGCAGTTGCGCACCTATGAAGGCACCCAGTACCTCTACGTGCGCACGCTAGGGCCACCGGAATCCATCATCGCCGCCGTGCGCAACACCCTCGCGCAGCTCGATCCGCGCTTGCCCTTCTCCGAGATCGTCACCATGCAACAGCAGGTTTCGGAATCGCTCTGGCAGGAGCGCCTGCTCGCCGTCCTCGCCGCGATCTTCTCCATCGTCTCCATCCTGATGGCCGCCACCGGTCTCTATGGCCTGCTCGCCTATGACGCCAGCCAGCGTACCCGCGAATTCGGCATCCGCATCGCCGTTGGCGCGCAGCGAACTTCGGTCGCTTCCCTTCTCCTGCGGGATCTCGTGCGTATTGTGTTGCCCGGCGCGGCGGCGGGCGTCCTTCTGTGCGTTCTGTTGAGCCGGCTGGTCGCCTCGACGCTCTACGGCGTCCGCCCGTCGGACCCGGTCTCATTCACCGGCGCGTTGCTCGCGGTCTCCGCCATCGCCGCGGCGGCTAGCTGCCTGCCCGTCTGGCGCACGCTGCGCATCGACCCCGCTACCATCTTGCGCGACGAATAAGCGGGCTCACGCCAGCGCGTGAAAGTATTCCTCGCGTTCCACCACGTCTAGCGGCCGTCCGAATAACTCGCCCAGCCGCTCCGCCGTCAGCAGCTCCCGTTTCGCGCCATCGCCCACAATGCGCCCTTCGCGCATCAGGATCACGCGATCGATCTCCGGCAGCACATCCGGCAGGTGATGCGTCACCAGCAGCAGGCCGGTTCCCTGCTGCGCCAGCCGCCGCAAAGTCTCGCGCAGCTCGCGTTGCGCGCGCAGATCCAGCGCGTTGGACGGCTCGTCCAGCAGCAGCATCTCCGGCCGGTGCACCAGCGCGCGCGCAATCATGATGCGCCGCGTCTCTCCTGCAGACATCTCACCCACCGGCTTTGCCGCCAGATGCGTCGCTTCCATCAACGTCATCGCCTGCGCTGCGCGCTCGCGCATCTCCGCTGTTACCACAAGGTGCGGCCACAGCGTCGAGCTGGCAAAGAATCCGGACACCACCGCATCCCGCCCCGGCGTGTGCGCCGTGCTCGGCCCCGGCAGATCGGCAGACACCACGCCCAGCCGCTTGCGCAACTCCTCCACCGCCCAGCGCTCGCGTCCGAAGATCCGCACCATCGAGCCCTCGCGCGCCAGCGGATAGCACTCGCAGGTCAGCACTTTGATCAGGCTTGATTTCCCGCAGCCATTCGGCCCCAGGATCACCGCATGCTCGCCGCGCTTGATCTTCAGGTCGATCCCATGCAACACCACCGCCTCGTCCCGCGCCACGTGCACATCGCGCAGCTCCGCGAACCACTCTGTCGTCCCATTGCTTTCATCTTTTGTGTTCTTCACTCTTGCTCGCTTTTGCTTTTACTGCTGCCCGTTTTTGTTTTTCACTTGTTAGAGTAAAAGCTTCATGGACTCAACCTCCTCCTTGCCCCGTGGATTTCTCTGGGGAGCCGTGCGGGCCGGCATCAAAGCCAGTGGCCGCGCCGATCTCTCCGCCATCGTCGCGCCCCAGACCGCCGCCGCCGCCGCGCTCTACACCACAAACAAAATCCAGGCCGCGCCGCTGCTCATCGATCGCCGACACCTCACTGCAAACGGCGGGCGCGTCCACACCGTGCTCATCAATGCAGGCAACGCCAACTGCGCCACCGGCGACGCCGGCATCGCCGCGGCGGAGCAGTGCTGCGACGCAGCCGCAGAAGCCTTCGGCTGCGCGCCCGAAGCCGTCTTTCCGTCGTCCACCGGCATCATCGGCGTGCCCCTTCCCGTCGAGAAAGTCCGCGCCGCCCTTCCCGCGCTCCGCGCCGCCGTCGGAGACACAGCAGACCACTTCGCGGGC
>DASXGY010000223.1:0-5474 GCA_036488835.1 Acidobacteriaceae bacterium | reverse complement strand
AATCCAGTCGAGATCGAGAGCGCGGTAGATATCCTCTTCGGTCGCGGCGGCAACCTGCGTGCCGTCATCGAGACGGGCGAGGGCGTATTCGCTGAGCGTGTAGCCGCGCTTGAGCGCGCGCTGACGCACGGTAACGTTATGCATCTTGGAGCCGGTGAAGTATTGCAGCGCGGCGCCGAAGGAGGCGCGCGGGAGGAGGCGGACGTCGATCTGTAAACCGGTGCGCAGGCGAAAGCTGACCTTGTTCTGCCTTTCGCGATGAGCTCCGCGATGGGCGGGTAGGCGGCGGTGTACTCGACGGCGGCGGAAACAACATCTTCTTCGCAGGCGGGGCCGGTGACCAGCATGTCGAGATCACCGACGGTATCGCGTCCGCGGCGCAGCGAGCCAGCGGGGGTGACGCTTTCTACGCCGGGGAAGTCCTTGAGATATAAGGTGAGGCGCTCGGCGGCAATCTCGGCATCGTCGAGATGGAAGCGACCGCTGTTCTTGCGGTATTCGTCGATGCCCTTGCGCAGCTTCTGGATGAGCTTGTCGCCGACGCGCGGACGATTGGCGAGTCGGCCCTGGTCGATGGCGACGGCGAGGTCATCGACGGTAGCGACGCCGGTGGCTTCGAAGATGAGCGAGACGGTCTTAGGGCCCATGCCGGGAAGCTTGAGCAACTCGAGCATGGTGGGGCGATATTTCGTGAGGAGTTCGTCGCGCACGGGCATGGAGCCGTGCTGCTCGATGGATTGGATGTTGGCAACCATGCCCTTGCCGATGCCGGGGATTTCGAGCAGGCGTTTGGGATCGCTGGCGATGGTGGAGAGCGAGATGGTGCTCTGCTCGACCGCTTCGGCGGCGCGGCGGTAGGAGCGGATGCGGAAGGGATCGCCGTTACTGATCTCGAGCAGATCGGCGGTTTCAGCGAGCAACTGTGCGATGGCGCGATTTTCCATTGCTGCGAGAGCGCTTTCAAGGCGAGAGAGCACGCCTGTCAGCAATGTATCGCAATGGGATTATCGGCGCCCGCCGCGGTTCGCGAAGCAAACGACCCGGCGAACCTACTCTACCGGGTCATCCGGGTGAGATTGAATGATGGTCTGGTCAGGCTGCAGCCTGGCTGCGCTGCACCTGGTCTGCCTGTGGGCCCTTCTGCCCCTGAATGATGTCGAACTCGACCTCATCGCCCTCTTTCAGCGATTTGTATCCGTCGAGTTGGATCGAGCTGTAGTGCACGAAGACGTCGGGCCCATCATCCCTGCCGATGAAACCATAGCCCTTCGCGTTGTTGAACCACTTGACCTTGCCTTTGTACTGGGACACGTCTCGGTTACCTCACTTCAGAGCAGATTCGAGCGAGCCACGCGCGGTGATCGGCAACGAGCCGGTATGCCGCTCTGTTGCCGGACAGCGTGTGTGCTTCGTTTTAGGGCTCAGGGCCCAGCCTGCCTTCCTGTAGTGACGCATCGAGAGTAGGTTTGGTTTGCAAAAAAAGTGAGCGAGGCACCTTAGGAAACCGTGAAAAAAGTGGACCGGTTACCTGCCGCTGGCCCGCGCCGCGGCTCGCTCTGCGCGCTGCCGCTCTTTGCGCATGCGTTCGTAGAGCAATGTTGCGGCAATGGTCTTGCCGTCGTGGATGCGGCCGGCATCGATCTCGCGGAGCAGTTCGCTGAGAGGCACGGCGAAGAGCTCAATCTGCTCGTCTTCTTCCGGCTCCGCATCGCCGGGCGTGAGGCCTTCCGCGACGAAGATCTGCATCCACTCGCCGAGAAAGCCTGGGCTGGCGTAGTAGCGCACAAGTTTGGACCAGTGTTTCGCTTTGTAACCAGTCTCTTCGAGCAGCTCGCGCTTCGCGCCGACTAAGGGATCTTCGCCGGGGTCGAGGCTGCCCGCAGGAATTTCATAGAGATATTGCGCAGCAGCGTGACGGTACTGGCGCTCGAGCAGGATGAGGGGATCGCGTTTGCTCTTCGCGTCGTCGACGGCGAAGACGACGACGGAGCCCGGATGACGCACGACATCGCGGCGATGTGGCTCGCCGCCGGGCTCGCGGACTTCGTCGGTGACGACACGGAAGACGGGGCCTTCGAAGCTGACTTTTGAGGAGAGGACTTCGACGCCCTTGGGATACGTACGGTCGGGTTGCTGCTGCTTCTTTGCTGCGCTCTTCTTCCTGGTTGCCATCATTTCCCTTTTTCTCATTACGGTACCATCCTGTTCGAAGGCGCATGGAAGAGGCGGATGCGATGGGCGCGCGGCGCGGCGTGGCGGTGATCGGGTTGGGCAACTGGGGCTCGTCACTGGCTGCGGCGCTCGATGCTGCCGGACTGCTTGCGGAACGTGTCCATGCGCGAGGGCGCAGCTCTCAGGTGAGACGGCATCTTCCGAAGATGGAGGCACGAGTGCTATGGCTCTGCGTGCCGGATGCGGCGATTGCGAGCACGGCAGAGTGGATGGTTACCCAGCGTAAAGACTTGCATGGGCAGGTGGTGGTGCACTCGAGCGGCGCACTGGATCGCAGCGTGCTTGCGGTTGCGGAGCGAGCCGGCGCGCGGACGGCTTCGGTGCATCCCATGATGAGCTTCCCGACGCGGCGGATTGTGACGCTGAAGGGGACACGATTCGGTGTGGAAGCTGCGGACGCTGGGACGCGCAGGGAGCTTTTTGCACTGGTGCGGCGGATGAACGGCAGACCATTTGCGATCGATGGCAGGGGGAAGGCGATGTACCACGCTGCTGCGATGTTCGGGTCGCCACTGATGGTCGCGACGCTGGCTGCCGGCGTCCGCGCGATGAGTGAGGCGGGTATCGGTGAGAAGGAAGCGCTGGCGCTGCTGGGACCAATGGCGGCTGCGACGGTGGCAAATGTCGAGAAGCAGGGACTAGCGCGGAGCTTCAGCGGGCCCCTGGCGCGCGGGGATGCGGCGACCGTCAAACTGCATCGCGAGGCACTCGAGGAACATCCGTTAGTGGCACACGTCTATAACTCACTGGCGCAAGTTGCGGTGCGGGATCTTCCGTCCGCGAATCGGGCAGCAATTGAGGCGGCGCTGGGCGGCGGTTCGTTAGACAATCGAAGCAGGGAATCGAAAAGGCATTGAAAGCATTTTTCACTGTTGTTGCGTATCGGTCTGGCTCCGCGAAGTGTGGCTTTTATTGACGGAAAAGCCACGCGAAGAGGGGTGCTTTTGTATGTATCTACAGTGAAAATGCTGAAGAGTGAAAATGGTGAAGGAGACGTAGTGGAACCGGAGTGTTATCCCAGCTCGATTGTGCCGCATAGCAGCAGGCTCTTTCTGGATTACACGGAGAGCGCCGAGCCGCTGACGCCGTTCTATTCCACTGCGGCGGCGGGAAAGAGCTGGATGTCCGAGGGACGCAAGCTGAGCGCGGAGCATCGCGACTGCCTGGCGGAGCTGCTGGCGGCGCAGAATGTGATTTTTGGTGGTGGCGAAGTCACCGCACACAATATCGACCGGCTGCGGAACGGGGCATCGGCGGTTGTGACCGGCCAGCAGGTGGCGCTCTTTGGCGGCCCGCTCTACACACTGCTGAAGGCAGCGACGGCAATTGCGCGGGCGCGCGAAGCGACGGCGGCGGGTTTCGATACCGTGCCGATCTTCTGGCTGGCGAGCGAGGACCATGACTTCGCGGAGATCGCGCATCTGGATTTGCCCGCTCGCAACGAGCTAAGGACGCTGACCATAGGAGCGGCCCCCGAGGCTCCGGTGCCGGTGGGTGGCATTCCGGTGGGGACGCGCGCCGAGGCAGCGCTACGCGAGGTCGAGACGCTGCTGGGGTCGAGTGAGCTGACTGCGTTACTGCGCGAGGCGTACCGGCCGGAGGCGACGCTTGCGGGGGCATGCGGCAGCCTGATGGCGCGGCTGTTTGCGCGCTGGGGCTTGATCGTGATCGATGCGGCGGGTGCCGGCTTTCATGCGCTGGGTGCGACGGTGCTGGAGCAGGCGATCCGGAATGCCGATGCGCTGCATACGGCGCTGGTGGCACGAGACAAGGAACTGACAGACCGCGGCTACCACGCACAGGTGAAGGTGGGGGAGCAGTCGGGCCTGCTGTTCCTGATCGATGAGACCACCGGGGAGCGGCTGCCGCTACGGCGCGTCCGGGCCGACGGCGGGTGGCAGTGGAAGGCGGGCGGGCGGCGATATTCGTCGAATGAGCTACTCGAAATACTTCAAGCAACACCTGAGCGATGTAGTCCGAATGCTCTGCTGCGTCCAGTGTTTCAGGATGCCGTGCTGCCGACCTCGGCATACATTGCCGGGCCGGCGGAGATTGCCTACTTCGCTCAGTCGGAGGTGTTGTACCGGGGGATCCTAGGTCGGGCGACGGCGGTGCTTCCGCGGCTCTCGGCGACTTTGGTTGAGCCGAAGATTGCGACCGTGATGGAGCGGCACGAGGTGAGTCTGCCGGATGCGCTGACCACGGCAGATGCACTGGCGCAGCGGTTGGGGGCGCGGGCGATGCCGATCGAAGGCAAGCGTAAGCTGGCCGCGGCAGGAAAGGCACTGGATGCGGAGTTGACTGCCGTGACCGAATGGATGGCCGAGATGGATGCGGGGCTGGGTCGCGCGGCGACCACGGCGGCATCCAAGATGCGCTACCAGATGAATCGGCTGCGGCGGCTGGCGGCCCGGTACCAGTTGGAGAAGGAAACCAGCCTGGCGCGGCATGCGCAGGCGATCACCCAGGCGCTTTACCCCGGCGGGCATTTGCAGGAGCGGACGGTGGCGGGCATCTACTTCCTGGCGACCCAGGGTGAAGGGCTGCTGGACACGTTGATTGGCGCCGCGCGCGATGCCTGTCCGGGGCACAAGCTGCTGCCGCTCTAAGGCAGGGAACAGGGAATAGGAAATAGGGAAAAGGGAGGAGCAGGTCCCTCCGCTTTGGCCGGTCCCGCCGACGCGGGGACCGCGCCTGGTGGTCGATTTTGCGACGCGCCAGAGCATATACCCTGCCGCTACAATGGGAAGCCATGGCGAAACAGAAGAGCGCATTCGAGGTGGTTTGCCCGGACTGCGGGGCGATCCTGACGGTTGATCCGGAGACCCGTTCGATCATCGGGCACAAGTCTGCGCCACGCAAACGCACCTTCGAGGACTTTGAAGGCGCCGCGCGCGCGATGCGGGATCAGGAAGAGCGCAAGGAGAGCATATTCCGGCAGTCCATGGAGGCTGAGCGCAACAAGAAAGACGTGATGGAGCGGCGCTTTGCCGAGGCGGTGAAGCGCGCGAAGGATGATCCGACGACGGGCAAGCCGCTGCGCGAGTTCGATCTGGACTGACGGTTACGGTGTGCGCGGGTGGCCGCGGCGGGCCACGCTGCATCCCATGATTGAGCCGGCCGCGGAAAGCATTTTTCCTGATGCAGCCGCGAGACATATCGAGGAAGGATTGAATATCCATGGCGAGGGAATTGAACAAGATGGCGGGACGACTGAGGGATACTCTGGACGACAACCTGCC
>DASXGY010000252.1:0-6575 GCA_036488835.1 Acidobacteriaceae bacterium | reverse complement strand
CCGGAGCCGAGGATGACAGTGTCGCGCGTCGTGTTTTCAGGCATATGGACCCTTATAGTGTAAATGCGCAGCGGAGGAAAAAGATGCAACGGCTGCATTGGTGAAACAATTGAGATTATGGCAAATTTGACCTTGGTCTATGGAATGAGGCTGTTACCCGCGGACGAGATCGCCTCAGTGGGCGACGCGCCCATCACGCTGAAGAATGGCAACGAGGCTCATGTGACGATGCATGTGCTCGAAGGCAGCCGCGAGCAGATCGAGGCACAGCTCAAGATGAGCCTGGACGCGTTCTTCGACTTTTACCCGGAGATTTAGCGCGGCCGGACGTTCACCTGAGTGTGTCAAATTCGGACACTGCTCTCTGCGACCCTTCTCTTGACGAAAGACAAAGAGGAGGGCGGAGGGCTACATGGACCGGATTTTGCGAACATCGTTGTTGCCGCGCGCGCTTTCGATCCTCGTGCTGCCGATCGCCGCGCTGCTGATGGCTCCGCTGCTGATGGCTCCGTTGGCCCATGGTCAGGTTGCTCCGGCCGAGTCGGTTGTGCAACCGCAGACAGTTGTCGACGTTCTTCATCAGTTTTCGGATAAGGCTGACGTCATCTTTGCCGGCCAAGTCCTGGCGATCCGCCGTCCCAATAGTGGCGTGGTCGAAGTCGAGTTCCGGGTGGACCAGGCCATCCGCGGATGTACGGCTGGCACACCTTACATACTGCGCGAGTGGGCTGGCCTTTGGGCGGGTGACAATCAACGCTACCGCGTCGGCCAGCGTCTGCTGATGCTGCTCCATGCGCCAAGCGCGGCCGGGATGAGTTCCCCCATTGGCGGACTTGATGGAGCGATCCCGATTCGTCAGAGCAGCGCGGCGATGGCGCCGGGGGATGACCCTGCAACTCCTCCGCAGCCGCCCTATGTCGATCTCCGATGGCTGGGAGCGAGGCTTCCCCGCGCCGTGTCCTACCAGAGCGAGCCTGCGCCTGAAGCAAAGCCGGCCGATTCGCAACCGCTGTTTTTTGGTCAGATAGCGCCCGATGCAACCGCTTCCGGTTCGACCGTCAACTTCGCTACGAGCCAGCTGGTATTCAATAACGCCAATGTAAGCGATGCCTCGGTTCCGGCACAGCAGGCTTCGGTCAATGCGGTCCTCGATATGTTGAGCTCGTGGCAGAGCTCGCGGGAGAAGGCGCAGCATGTTGCTCCCTGATCTCCGGCTATGGCTGCGATTGAGTTGCCGCCTGCGAATTGTTCTTCCGGTCGTCTTCTGCTGGTTTGCTGCGGCAGCGCCGCTATGGGCGGGAGGACCGCGGTGGGTCGCGGGGCGGCCATTTTTTACGACGGAGGCGCCCGTGCTCTGGTACCCCAGCCATCCGCTCTACTTTACCGACCCAGGGGATCTAAGCTCCAGCGTGAACCATGCCGCCGCCGACGCTCTGGTTGCAGCCGCGGCCAACGTCTGGAATGTGCCCACCGCAAGCCTGGTGCTCTCGCGAGGCGGAGCGCTCGATGAACACGTCAGCGGAGCGAATACGTTTCTCGGCCCCTCCGGGCTGACCTTTCCGGCTGACGTTCAGAGCACCAATTATCTCGCCAAGCAGATCGCCGTCATCTACGACAGCGACGGCTCTGTAACCGATCTCCTGCTGGGCAACGGCGCGAGCGATCCTACCAGCTGCCTGCAGAATGCTGTCACCGAGAGTGTCGATTCCATCTCGCCTGCGGCCATTATCCAGCACGCCATTCTTGTGCTGAACGGCCGTTGCACCGGTCCTGCGCCTGCACAGCAGATGCAGTTGCAATACCAGTTGATGCGGGCATTCGGCCGCATCCTTGGGCTCGGCTGGTCGCAGACCAACGACAACGTCTTTACCGGCAGTCCGCAGGCGACCTTCAACCAGGCGATGCACTGGCCGGTGATGCATCCGATCGATATCATCTGCGGACCCTACACGTATCAGTGCATGCCGCAGCCTTTTACGCTTCGTCCGGACGATATTTCGGCGCTGGCGCAGCTCTACTTCATCCCCCAGGGGCAGGCGCCGCCGGGCAAGACGGACACCTTGCTTAACGCAAGCCAGTTTTGGGGACGGCTGTTTTTTAGCAGCGGCCAAGGGATGCAGGGAGTCAACGTTATTGGACGCAGGTGGGAGCAGTTCACGGATCCCTCGCAAGCCGAGAACTGGGACACGGTTTCCTCAGTCTCCGGCATATATTATCGGCAGTCCAACGGTAATCCCGTCACCGGACCCGATCTCACGATGGAGGGCAGCCAGGGTGCTGCCAACAATTACTACGAGGGCTTCTTCGACCTTGCTCGAGTCCCGATGCTGCCCGGATTTTGGCAGCTCATCATCCTCAAAACCGAGCCTGTCAATCCGTTGTACACCGGACAGTATTCTCTGGGACCCTACGTAGCAACGGTGCAGCCGTCAGGATCAAATCTATCGCTGGTCGAGGGGCTCTTCTCCAGCTATCAGCAGGCTTTTCTGGATTTTTACGTCTCGGATTCGGCGAGCGTTTGCAATACCGGATCGGATGGAACCGAAGCTGCTCCAGCCGCTGTCGCCGCAACGGGGTGGTGGCCGGGACTTCTTTGCGGGTACGGCCACGCGGCCTGGTCTTCGCTCAACGTCAAAGCCAACCGCTCGCTCACGCTCGAGGTGACAGCCCAGGATGAGCATGGCCTCGCTACGATCGCGAAGGCAATGCCGGTCATCGGTGTCTGGAATGCGACCGACGCGCGGGGTTCCCTGCCGGGTGTGGCCAGTGCGAGTGAGGCATTCAACGGAGCGACCACCGGAACGACCACGCTGACCACATCGATTACGCAACCGAAACAGTTACGAATATCGATCGCCGATAAGCGCGGCGATGGACGGCCGGACTATAACTATCAGGCACGCGTCCTGTATGCCGACTCACTGGCTCCGTCGGCGATGAGTAGCGCGGGGGGCACGATCACAATTACAGGCATAGGTTTTCGCACCGGCAATGCGGTCCTCGTCAACGGCGTGGCCGCCACGGTTTCCAGCTGGACGGCAAACACGATTGTCGCCACAGTGCCTTCGCTTCGCACGCTCGGTGTCAGTACTGCTCTGGTGGCCGATGTTACAGTCAAAGATCTCTCGACCGGCGGCACTACGGTGATGACGCAGGCGCTGAGCTATGCAGCACCGGTGACGACCCTGAGTCTGCTGACCGCGCCGGCGGGCGCTGTAGTTCTCGGGCAGCAGGCGACCGTTCCTTTTGCGGTTCAGGTTCTGCAGGGGGATGGAGTCACTCCAGTCGTTGGAGAAGCGGTAACTTTTACCACAACGGCCGGCGCCGTCCAATTCTCTGCCTCTGGAGCGGCGACCTGCACCCTGCTCACGGACGCAAACGGTATCGCATCGACTCTGGTCACTCCGGAGACCTCGGGCGCCATCACCCTGCAGGCCACGGGAGTCGACGGCACGGCGACCGCCTCCTTCACTTCGATCACTCAAGTCAGAACCGCAACCGCGGTGCAACCGGTGGAATACGTCGCAGCAGGCGCGACCGTCGCGTGGGCCCCGCAGCTCAACGTCGCCGACAATACCGCTTCGACCGCGGGTGTACCCGTCGATTGGCGGAGGATCTCCGGTACCGTCGCGGCGTCGCCTGCTCAGTCTCAGGCCAATACCCAGGGGGTCGCATCGACTCTCGCGACGGCGGGTCCGCTCGGGCCCGGAGCGCAAGCTCTCCTATCCGGGTGCGCCTGGACGAACGTATGCGCAACCTTCACCACACAGGGCGTCGATCCGGCAGAGCTGCGCCTTGTTCCGGTCAGCGGCGCCGGTCAGATTGTCTCTGCGAACGGCGCGCTCAGCCCGGTCGTTCTTCTGGTCACCGATGCTGCGTCTCATCCTGTAGCCGGCGCCACGGTTCAGATCTATCAGACGGTGGATGCCTGGCAGCTTTCCTGTCCGGATCGTGGGCGTTGTCCCATCCCGCCCGTTCTCGCTTCTACGCAATACTCTGTGATCTCCGATGCGAACGGCCTGCTGACGATCACGCCGCAGCAGCTCGTCGGAACTGCCGAGACAACCAATCTCGCCGCGGCGACAGGCACTCAGGGCTTCCTCTCTCTCACTTTGGAAAAGCAGCCGTAAGCCCAACGAACGCGCCTTTGCTTGTGTAACCCACACAAAGTTAAAGCATCGAATAGAGCAGGGAAGCGCAAAGACGATAAGCTGGACAAGCTGGATAAGCTGATAAGCCGGACCGGTCCTTTCGGCAATACATCGGTAATGGTCGAACCTGCAGCGGAATTAAAGCGAGGAGCGCGAACCATGGCAGAAGCGGCGGAAGCTCGAATCGGCGGAAGGCGCAACCGCGTCGTAATTCTCGGCGGCGGCTTTGCCGGCATCAATGCGGCCATGGACCTGGCGAAGCTGCCGGTCGATGTCACGGTCGTCGACCGAAAAAATTACCACCTCTTCCAGCCCTTGCTTTATCAGGTTGCGCTCGCGGTGCTTTCTCCGGCCGATATCGCGCAACCGATCCGTTCGCTCATGCGCGACTACCCCAACATCGATGTCCTCATGGATGAAGCGGTCGGCTTTGATCTTCCGGACCAGCGAGTCTACCTGAAGACCGGCGTCGAGCTGGAGTACGACTTCCTCATCATCGCCACCGGTTCGACCCACTCCTACTTCGGAAGGGACGACTGGGCCAAGCTTGCTCCTGGCCTCAAGACCATCGAAGACGCGACCGAGATTCGTCGCCGCGTCCTGCTTGCCTTCGAACTCGCCGAACGCCAGATGATGGAGACCGGCACGCATCCGCCGCTCAACTTCGTTATCATCGGCGGAGGCCCCACAGGTGTCGAACTCGCCGGCGCCATCAGCGACATTGCAAAGCTTTATATGGCCAAGGACTTTCGCCACATCGACCCCTCGATGGCGCAGGTCCTGATTCTCGAAGGCTCTCCAAACATCCTCGCCGCCTATCCTCCAGATCTGCAGCGCAAGGCGGCGGAACAGCTTACCGCGCTTGGCGTGAAGTTCCGCACCGACGCCAAGGTGAGTAATGTGCAGCCGGGCTACGTCATGGTCGGCGACGAACGCATCGACGCGGTCGTAACGCTATGGGCGGCTGGCGTCCAGGCTTCGCCGCTGGGCAAGCTGCTCGGGTTCGAGACAGACCGGCGAGGCTGTGTCTTCGTCGACAGTCACCTCAACCCACCCGGTCATCCGGAGATATTTATCTGCGGCGACCTCGCGCACGTCGAGGAGAATGGCAGGCAGATTCCCGGCGTCGCCCAGCCCGCCATGCAGATGGGCCGTTACGCCGCGAAGCGCATCGGCCGCCTCGTTGCCGCGAGCCTCGGCAGCGATGGCAGCGGCAAGGATGAGCCGTTCCACTATTTCGACAAGGGCGACATGGCCACCATCGGCCGGAAGGCCGCCGTCGCCAACATCCAATGGCCATTCAAAGGCCATTGGAGCGGCTTCCCCGCCTGGGTCACCTGGCTCGTCGTCCACATCTTCTTTCTCATCGGCTTCCGCAACCGCCTCGCCGTCTTCCGTCAGTGGGCCTGGACCTACCTGACCTTCCACGATGGAGCGCGCCTGATTACCGGCTCGCAGGAGCTGCCAGGATGGAACCCAGCGGAAGATGTCAGCGCTGCGGTTGCAACAAAGCCGCTCGACATCGCTTCACCCAAAACCTGACGCGAAAGCTGGATCGCCACGAACGAGCCGTCGACTCCCGCAGAAAAAGAGCCGCATCGCAAGCGGCTCCTTCGGTTGCTTGTTCTGGAAGTGATTGAGGACGATTACTTCGCCGCGTCCTCAATCTCTTTCCACTCCGCATCCGAGAGTTTGACGCCCGCCGCCGCAATATTTTCTTCGAGATGTGCGACCGACGAGGTTCCGGGAATCGGCAGCATCACCGGCGAATGATGCAGCAGCCATGCGAGGGAGAGCTGCGAGACTGTAGCGCCATGCGCCTTTGCTGCGGCGTCCAGTTTGCCGCCCGGCTTTGCCAGTTTTCCCGAAGCCACCGGAAACCACGGTATGAAAGCCAGGTTGTTTTTGGTGCAGTACTCCACCACATCCTCGTGCTGCCGGTCGCTGAGGTTGTATTGGTTCTGTACGCTTACGATTTGGACTACCTTCCGTGCCTGGTCGATCTCGTGCGGCTTTACCTCGCTCAGACCGACATGCCGGATCTTTCCCTGCTCCTGCAGTTTCTTGATCGCACCCAGCGACTCTTCCACCGGCACCTTTGGGTCGATGCGATGCAATTGCCACAGGTCGATCCTCTCCAGCTTCAGACGCCGCAGGCTCATCTCCACTTCCTGGACTAGATATTCAGGACGACCCACCGGCAGCCACTGGTTCGGCCCCTGCCGCGTGAGACCGGCCTTCGTCGCAATCGCCACGCCCTTGGCGTACGGAGCGAGAGCTTCGCCGATCAACTGCTCGCTCACCTCCGGGCCGTAGGAGTCGGCCGTGTCGATAAAGTTCACGCCCAGTTCGACCGCGCGTCGCAGCACCTTCTTGGCGCCCTCGCGATCTTTAGGCTCACCCCAGATCCCGTCGCCGGTAATC
>DASXGY010000217.1:0-5327 GCA_036488835.1 Acidobacteriaceae bacterium | reverse complement strand
GAGAAGAAGCAGGTGGGCAGGCCCAGATCGTGGACGCGCTTGATGGTTTCTTCGGGGCCTTCAGCGGGTGAGATCAGGAGGCCGAGTGGCATGGCGTTCGGATCGGGCGCGGTGGTCGATAGAGCGGCGGGCGCGAAGGTTTCGGCGAGCGCGGCTGTGGGAAGAAGAGCAGCGGCGGCTGCGGCGGAGGAGAGAAAGTCGCGTCGGCGCATTTGGTTCTCCGGTGAGGGGATGGACGCGTCCTTTATTGCATCTTGAGGCGGGAATGTCCAATGGCGCAGCCATGGATCGTGGGTCAGTTTCCGATTCGCCGACTTTACAGACAACCGGATTGTTTCCGGTTTGTTGACAATCTGCCCGGAACCCGCAATTTGACCTTCCATCTCGGCTGGATGAGCGCATGGTTCTGTTCTCAACAACTGATCACTGCTTAACTAAGTTTCAGGTATCCGATTTTCATGCGCATCGCCTAAATGTCGGCAAACGAACAATCGTTTCTTCCATTGCGCCGAGGGCTGCCGCATAATTTGTATGCGAAATTTCTTAGAATAAATGTCTTGAGCGGATGTTCTATAAAGTGGGCTTCATCTTGATGGGACGGCCAGCCGTGGTCATCAGGAGCTTAAGAACTGCAGAGACATTCTTTAGGAACGATTCCTCTCTTCGTCAGGAAAAGCGAAAACGCGCATAGCAGACAGGAAGAACTGCCGGTAATCGGCAGCGGCCCCTAACCGAGGAGACAGATCGATCGCAATCTCAGAAACGACACACGTCCCAACTGAACCGCTTCCATTGTCCGTGGGCACGATTTCCGCGCGGCTTGACCGGCTTCCCGCCACGCGGACGATGTGGAAGTTCGTCGTCCTGCTTAGCCTCGGTTTTTTCTTCGAGCTCTACGACCTGCTCTATTCCGGCTATGTCGCCCCGGGACTGGTCAGGAGCGGCATCCTGACGCCTACCACCATTGGCTTGTTTGGCATGAAGGGCGTGGCCAGCTTCATCGCGTCGATGTTTGCGGGACTTTTTGTCGGCACGCTTTGCTGCGGATTCCTCGCCGACCGTTTCGGCCGTCGCTCAATCTTTACATACTCTCTGCTTTTCTATACCGCTGCGAACCTGATCATGGCATTTCAGACGACAGCCAGCGGTCTGAACTTCTGGCGTTTCATGGCAGGGTTAGGTATCGGCGTGGAACTGGTGACGATCGGAACGTATATCTCCGAACTTGTGCCGAAGCAGATTCGCGGCCGCGCCTTTGCCTGTGAACAGGCAGTGGGATTCTTATCCGTGCCAGTCGTGGCATTCCTGTCGTACCTGCTAGTGCCGAACAAGCCATTCGGTCTTGATGGCTGGCGTTGGGTCGTCATCATCGGTGCGCATGGAGCTATCTTCGTCTGGTTCATTCGTCGCGCATTACCCGAGAGCCCGCGGTGGCTAGCGCAGAAAGGCCGGCTTGCGGAAGCGGACCAACTGATGTCGAGACTGGAGTCGGTGGTCGCAAAGGAATACGGACGTCCGCTTCCCCCTCCCATCGCACCTGAACCCGTAGGCACAAGCCACACCATTCGCAACATGTGGGTGACGCCTTACAACAAACGCGCCACCATGATGACCCTCTTCAACATCTTTCAGCCGGTCGGCTTCTATGGCTTCGCGAACTGGGTACCTACGCTGCTTATCAAGCAGGGCATCACCGTCACAAACAGTCTGCTGTATTCGTCGATCATCGCTATCTCAGCGCCGATCGGACCGATCATCGGCCTGTTTATCGGTGACAAGTTCGAACGCAAGACAGTGATCGTGGTTGCTGCGGCAGCCATCGTAGTGTGCGGACTGTTGTTCAGCCAGATGTCGGTTGGGTCGCTTCTCATCGCAATGGGCGTGTGCCTGACACTCGCGAGCAACATCATGTCTTACAGTTTTCATGCCTATCAGACGGAGCTCTTCCCAACCAGCATCCGCACTCGCGCGGTAGGCTTTGTCTATTCCTGGAGCCGTTTCTCGGCAATCTTCACATCCTTTTTCATCGCAGGCATTCTGAGGCAATTCGGCACAAGCGGCGTGTTTATGTTCATCGCAGCCGCGATGCTCATTGTGATGGTCGTGATCGGTTTCATGGGACCGCGCACACGCGGTCTCGCACTGGAGACGATCTCTCAATGATGCGGGGTTAGTCAGCCGGAAATCTCGGCGCTCCTTTTCTGCACAGTTTGTGCCAAATCACCAATGCACTTATCGAGCCTCGTATAAGGTCAAGGCTTCCTTGGTCGCTCGCGAGTAACGGGCTATCCGGAAGTGATCCACCAGCCAGCTATCACGGATGCGCGGGATAGATGGCGTAGATGGTGCCCTGGATGTCGTCGGTGACTAAGAAGCTGTCGGGGCCGGTGCGGTAGATGCCGCAGGGGCGGCCGAGGACGCGGACGTCGTCGGGCTTGCCGGGAATTTTTGTGCGCTGGTAGAAGCCGGTGAGGAAATCCTGCGGCGTGCGGTCGTTCGCCGTGAAGCGGACGAGCTTGTAACCGGTGCCGATGCGTGGATGGCCGGCG
Organism: Acidobacteriaceae bacterium; assembly: GCA_036488835.1. Taxonomy (GTDB): domain Bacteria; phylum Acidobacteriota; class Terriglobia; order Terriglobales; family Acidobacteriaceae; genus KBS-83. Next base: position 2,778 of record DASXGY010000217.1, on the reverse strand, counting down.
CCGTGGAGGGCTACGAGGAAGGTGCTGCTGAGCAGCGTGTCGGTGGAGGGAAAGAGCACGAAGCCGAGCGGTGAGCTGTGCGCGGTGAAGGTGGTATAGGCGGCGGGAACCTTATCGCAGTGCGCGCTGGGTAACTTTCCGAAGACCGGATCGGGGTGCACGGTGCCGTTCTCGAAGTAGCAGTAGGGCCAGCCGTAATCGAGCGGTTGATTTGTCGCGAGCGCAGCTTCGATCTGACTGGCGGGGATGGCGAAAAAGGGATCTTCGGGCGCGTGATTGCCGAGCTGGTCGTCGCCCATGTTGCTGGCGTAGAGCGTATCGCTGGTGCCGTCCCACTGCATGGCGACAGCGTTGCGGAGGTTCTTCGCGACGATCTTCTGGTCACTTCCATCGGGATTCATGACCGAGAGCGTGGCGCGGATGGGCTCCTTTTCGATGCAGGCGTTGCAGGAGGAGCCGACGGTTACGAACAGTTTGTCTTCCGGTTTGCCATCCGGGCCATTGAGTTTTGCAAATTGGACGGTGCGGGTGAGATGCCAGCCACCGTATTTGTAGTTGAGGCCGTAGTCGGGATAGTGGGCGAGGACTTCGGGTGCGCTGGTGGGCGCGGTGTCGCCGGCTTTGTATTTGAAGCGCAGCAGGCGATCGGTGAGCGGGAGATAGAGCCACTGCTGTCCACTTGCGTCGGTGTAGAAGGCGAGGTTGTTGGGATTGCGCAGGTGCTGGAGGTAGGGGATGGCGCGGGTGAAGGTGTGCCGCTCCGGGTTCCAGCCGTCGAGAATGTAGACCGCGCCGCGCGTGTTGTCGGTGCGGTCATACATGTCGGTGACGAAGAGGCGATGGTCCGGCGCCATGGCGAAGAAGCGGACGCGATGCAGGCCGGTGAGCGCGACGTTGATCTGAAAATCCCGGGACAGCGAGAGCGTGATGGTGCGGCCGTGAGTGGCGGGCAACTTGTGCGGGACGAGCGGCTGCTGTGCGAAGGCCGTCAGCGAGACAAACAGAAGCAGGACGAGCATGCAGCGGGGCATGCGGCTAGTGTGGCGGCTGAGGTACGCAGGGGGCAAGTACACGCGATGTTACGATGCCGCGCGAATGGGCTCGTCGAGTGTGAGGCCGAAGCGCGTGTACATCTCGCGACGGCTGAGGTTGCGGTGGAGCGATGTAGGAGTGGCCGTCCGGGCGATTGCGACTGCGCGGACTGGCCGTCCGAGGCGGATGCGCCTGCGGCGCGTGCTGTGAAGGCTCGCTTCCTTTGGTCGCTCGCGTTCGGATTCGTGGTTGAGTCGATGGGCAGCGGAAATATTCACGCTGCACCGGTGTCGAGCTGACGGTGTTGGCGGATGGATTGCGCGATCCAGGCGATGGGCAGGACGGCGAAGGCGATGGTCCATCCGGTAAGCGCGCGCATGAGCCACGGGTGGCCCTCTCGTTCGGCAGCCGAGATGCCGACGTGAAAGCCGAGGACGAGTGCGAGGCAGCTTCCCGCGAGCAGCGTTCCGATGAGCAGCAGCGACCAGTGAAGACGTTCTTCGCTGATCAGCCCATCAAGGCCGCAGCCGACGAGCCACCAGAAGGGCAGACCAAAGAAGGGAAAGACGAGTGCGTCCCAGGTTTCGGGAAGCAAGGCTGCCGGGTGCCAGATGGCTGGCCATGACGTTGGGAGAGAGATGAGGATCTCGAAGACCGTCCCGGGTACGTTGATCCCCTGGATGATGTGGGCCTTCGATACCGTCACCATCCGGATGGCCCAGGGCACGATTTGATCGCGCGGGAGGCTCATCTCTAATTGTCCGGTGTGGATGTGGATCTGAGTCGCACCCTGGGACGCTTCGTAGAGGTGGACCGAGGTCAACGTAATGGGAACGATCACCAGCAGGACAAGGAGGGCGAGATCGACGATGGGCAGGAGATGCGAGAGGGGGATGCGTTCTTCGCGCATGGATTCGAGGGTAGTGGACGATGCGGCGATTTGCAGTGGAAATCGGCTGCCGCGCGTGACGCCGGTGCTGGGAGGGTTCCCGTTTTCAGGACTACAATTGCGCCCGTACGCACTCGATTGTCTTGAGAGGTATCTGCCATGAAGCCGACGCGTGTCTCCCCGGATCGCCGTAATTCGGATCGCCGCAATTTTCTGAAGGCTGGTGGAGCTGTGGCCGCCGGGTTGCTGGCGCAGGGTGCGGTGTCCGCGCGGGCAGCGACGACGCTGGGGCCGATGCCGGCGAATCCGCGGACGATGGCCGCGATGCCGACGCGCAATCTGGGGAAAACGGGTTACAAGGTCGGGATTTTCAGCCTGGGTGGCCAGGCGGCGTTGGAGAAGCCGAACAACTTCGATGTCGCGGTGCCGATCATCGAGCGGGCGCTCGACCTGGGCGTGAACTACATCGATACGTCATCGATTTATGGCGGTCCGCCGCGGTGGAGTGAGCAGTATGTGGGCCGCGTGATGAAGACGCGGCGCAACGAGGCATTCCTGGCGACGAAGACCAAGGAGCGCACGCGCGACGGATCGATGCGGATGATCGAACGGTCGCTGCAGTTGCTGAATACCGATCATGTGGACCTGTGGCAGTTGCATGACATCGGGCTGCCGGAGGATGTGGACGCGATCTTTGCCAAGGGCGGCGCGATGGAAGCGCTGGTCGAGATGCAGCAACAGAAGGTGGTGCGATATCTCGGAGTGACGGGACACTACCGGCCGGATGCGCTGATCGACGCAGTCAACCGGCATCCGTTCGACACCATCCTGATGGCGCTGAATGCGGCGGACCCGCA
>DASXGY010000116.1:0-14655 GCA_036488835.1 Acidobacteriaceae bacterium | reverse complement strand
GACAATGGGCTTGCGATGCTGACGCAACATCTCCTGCGCGGGCCGCACGCCCTTGCGTCGCTTGCTGGAGATATTGAAGATGTCCGCCAGGTCGGTATCCAGCGCGAGTTCCTGCACCGGAATCTCTTCCGGCAGGCTGAGGCGATAGAACTCCCCGACCGTGGCTTCCATCTCATCGACAGTGATGTCGGTGCGGCCGCGACGCCGGACGGGTTCCGCATCTCCGACTTTTCGCGCCACGCGATCGACGTATTGGAGCTTGGCCAGCGCGTCCCAATCTTTGTAGCGCTTTCGCCATTGCGAGCGAGGCGTGAGCCAGACCGCAAACGTTTCTGCAAAGTCTTCATCTGGATGCTTCTGCGCGTACCACCCGGCCATGTGTCGAACAAACTTCCGCGAGAAGGGTATGGGGCGGTAATTGTCGCGATATGCGCGGCGAAACGGACCGAAGAGATCGCGCCACTCTGCCGACTTGTACAGCTGGTACGCGTAATTGAATGCGTGCCCGGCCTCATGACGCATGTACATCATGACCTCGCGAGCGTCTTCCAGGTCGTTCATATCGCGCTCAAGCTGTGCCAGGTCCGGGTTGGCCAGATAGAACGGAATGCCGATGACGGGCTCGCCAGAGGGACATCCCCATTCATCGGTGAGATAACACAGCGGACGAAATTTGTGGATACCCTTGGCTTCCAGTTCGCGATAAAGCTGCTGAACGAATCGCTCGAGCGGAGAACCCTCGAGTTTGAGCCCGAGCTCGCGAATGGGCTTAGCGAGTATCTCTTGGAATTCCGTCCGGGTTTTCTCGAAATTGCGCAATGGGCTATTCAGAGTTCTATACCAGGCAAGCAGATTTGGCACGGCAAGGTGTATCGGTTATGCACATAGTATTGTGGGCACGCCTGACTCTGGAACACAATCCCATAAGCGCTGTTGCGCCACCCAAGTCTCACCGCTTTGGGTCATTGACTATCACCAGAACCCAGCCAGCGGAACCATCTGGAAGCACCAACCTGTAGCGTGGATGTTTTGTCGGATTCGAAGGCAAGCAGGCCGCGAAACTTACGATGAATAAAAGCAGGGCGCGTTGCCTTGGCATCGCGCTCACTTTCAAGCCAAAATCCTGCTGCGATCCAATCCGCGAAATTACGCATTGGGCCATGGCAGTGAGATCGAGTTCACGCAAACTACTGCCATTCCTATTGGACGTATCTGTAACAATTGCGGGCTATAAAGGTTTCGCTCTCAGTTGCTCCGACACTGGCATCCAGCAACTGGGGCACGTCTTTCAAATGATTCTAGTAACCTCTGTAGAACCATGACCTACGACGTCGTCATTGCGGGCGCAGGCCCGGTTGGACTTTTCCTTGCCTGCGAGCTTGGTCTAGCCGGGGCTTCCGTTCTACTTCTGGAGAAAAACGATAACCCGATCACCCCGCTCAAGAATGGATGGATGGGAGCGCGCGGACTTAACTTCCCTTCCACGGAAGCCTTCTATCGGCGTGGATTCCTCGCTGAGCTGAAAGCCGCCGCCATTGGCTGGATGGGCGGCGAGCGGCCCGGCATGCAATTTACCGGCGAGAGCAAGGTTTCTGCAGCGCCCGCCTCGACACCACGTTTCGCCGGCCACTTCGCCGGCATCATGCTCGATGCCAATAAGGTGGACTTCTCCAATCGGCCATGGATTCTCCCCGGCCCGTCGAACGGCGGCGGCATGGTCAGCCTTGAGGCCATCGAGCATCTGCTCGCAAATCGGGCGAAGGAACTTGGTGTCGACCTTCGGCTTGGGCATAAAGTCACCGGCTTTACCCAAACAGCAGACACCATCTCGGTTCAAACGAATCACGGAGAATTCGAAGCGAAGTGGCTTGTGGGCTGCGATGGCGGAAGAAGCACGGTGCGTAAAGTTGCGGGTTTCGCGTTCGAAGGCACAGAACCTGAGCTGACAGGCTACATGGCGATTGTGGAATTCGGAGACCTCGATGGGTTCGCTCCCGGATTTCACCTGACGCCTCGCGGTATGTACACGCATGGCCCTGCACCCGGACGCATTGGTGTGGTTGATTTTGACGGAGGCCGCTTCGACCGCGAATCCGAGATCACACTCGAAAATCTGCAGACCATGTTGCAGCACGTCTCCGGAACCAACGTCACGCTCAATTCCGTGCGGGTTGCCACAAGCTACACCGACCGCGCGCGTCAGGTGACAACCTACCGTAAAGGACGCATCCTGCTTGCTGGCGATGCGGCACACGTGCACTCGCCTTTCGGCGGCCAAGGCATGAACGCCGGCCTGGGTGATGCTATGAATCTGGGATGGAAGCTCGCCGCCACCATCAAAGGGTGGGCGCCCGATGATCTGCTCGACACCTACACGACGGAGCGGCACCCGATCGGCGAGTGGGTCTTGAACTGGACCCGTGCGCAGGTATCCATCATTCGACCGGATCCGCACGCGCGAGCCATAGCTTCCGTGGTTCGCGACCTGATATCCACGAAAGACGGTACCAACTACTTCATCGAAAAGATCTCCGGCGTCTCGTTGCACTACGATCTCGGCGGAGGACATCCGCTTGTGGGCCGCAGCGCTCCGGACTTCGAACTCGAAGACGAAACGCGCGTTGGCGATCTGCTGCGCGACGGGCGCGGCTTGTTGCTCGATTTCGGCGCAAACGAATCCCTGAAAACCTTGTGCAGCAGACGGCAAGATAGACTGCGATACGTCTCTTCGCACGCAAAGGATGAGAAAGGCTTGGCTGCACTCCTGATTCGTCCCGACGGATTCGTAGCGTGGGCGACGGATGGAGAGCTCGATAGAGCAATAGTCGGGCAATCCGCTCAGCGCTGGTTCGGAGCCGACCTTTAGCACCGTGACACGCGTTCGTGACTGAATGAGCGTCACTTCAGATCGTCGCCGACTCTTCTCTAAAGCTGCTAGCGTCCGGATGGTCGGCAATAGGAAGTTGAGCGATTGTTTCCCGGCAGCCCCTTACTTAGACTCAATCCGAACCAGAACGGCCCTCTCGAAGCCAGCGTATCTGTTTAGTAGCCCTGTTTCTGTGTGTTGAAGTTTCCGCTTAACGCGAATGTGGCATTCCAGGCAGAATCCAGTGAGTGTCTCCTGATAGACGAGAAACGGATGACGAGACCGCAAAAAGATTCGGCGATGAGCTCTGTGCCGGCAAAGCAAGCCGCACGTCGAAGCGGCACTCGCTCGTTTCTCGCAACCATCTGGCAAGACGTTTGTTTCGCCGCCCGGCAGTTACGCAAAAGCCCCGGCTTCGCCTTTACCGCGATACTGGTATTCGGGTTGGGCATCGCGGCCAGTACGGCGATCTTTGCCTTTGTGGATGCGGCGTTCGTGAAGCCGCTTCCCTATCGGGAGCCATCGCAACTGGTGGCTCTCTTCGAACGCATCCCGGTGGGTGACCGGTACCACATTTCGTACGCCGACTACCTCGACTGGAAGCGCGAGAATCGCTCCTTTACCTCATTGGATGTCTACCGCCCTGAACGCCTTACCTTGAAGACACATTCCGGCGCCGATGAAGTTTCAGTAGCTCGTGTCAGCGATGGATTTTTCGGCACACTTGGCGTCGCTCCATTTCTTGGCCGCAACTTTCGGCCCGGAGAAGACGAGGCGAGCGCCCCGCAGACAGTCATCCTTAGCTACGAAACCTGGCAGAAGCGTTTTGCAGGCAACAGAAATGTGCTCGGCCAGGCAGTCACGCTCGATGGCAATCCTTCGCTCATCATCGGAGTCCTGCCATCCGGCTTCCATTTTGCCCCGGTTGGAACGGCCGGCTTCTGGATCACGCTGCACTGGCCCCAGGACATCGATCCGCGCACGGGCCACCCATACTACGGTGTCGCGCGACTGAAGCCGGGCGCTTCGCTTGCGACCGCCCGTGCGGATCTGACGTCGATTGCGCGGCAGATTGCGTTGGCGTATCCCGCTGCCAACCGTGACCGGAGCCCGACGATTCTCTCGCTTACCGACGTGATCGTCGGAGACATCCGGCCAACCCTGATGGCGCTGCTGGGCGGCGCAGGACTGTTGTCGTTGATTGGGTTTGTGAATGTTGCCAGTCTTCTGCTGGTGAGGGCAGAGGGCCGGAGGCGCGAGATTGCGGTGCGCGGCGCGCTGGGAGCTTCGCGCACCCGGCTGGTTCGACAATTTGCCGTGGAAGGCTTTTTGCTGGCCGGGGCTGGATGCGGCATTGGCCTGCTGCTCACTCGTTGCGAGATCGGTATTTTGGCGCGCCAGGTGCCTGCAGATCTGCTGAATAGCATGCCCTACTTGCAAGGGCTCCATTTCAATGCGCATCTCCTCTTCTTTGCGACGATCCTTTCGCTCATCGGAGGCTCGCTCTTTTCGCTGGTCCCGGTGTTGCAGCTCTTCCTCTCCGATTTGCACGAAGGGCTGATGGAAGGGGGACGCACGGCCGCGGGCCGCAGCTGGCGCAGGGCCGGCGCAAGCCTGGTGGTGGCCGAACTGGCGATCGCCGTGGTGCTGCTGACGAGCGCCGGACTGCTGGCAAAGAGCTCCTATCGTCTGCTGCATGAAGATGTCGGCATCTCCGTCGACCATCTGGCCGTGCTGCATGTTCTCGATCAGGATGCCTCGACCGAGGCGCAGCAGCTTGCGACGGAACGAAGAGTACGAGCAGCGATGGCGGCTTTACCCGGCACACTTTCGGTTGGAGAATCTGAAGAACCCGCTGTTGATGGCGGAGAAAGGTACGCGGATTCCTTTGCGCATTTTCGCGTCATCGGCAGGTCTTACGTTGGACAGGGGGACGAAGCGGACGGGCGCGCCATCAGCACCGGATACCTTGAGGCGCTGCGTGCACGGCTGCTTCGCGGACGGTTCTTCAGTGAGAACGATGACGCCTCCAGGCCTCGCGTGGCGCTGATCAATCGAACCATGGTCACACAAGTCTTTGCCGGCGAAGATCCTTTAGGAAAGACCATCGTGAGCGAGTTCGACAAAGACCATCCAATCAAGGTCATCGGTGTCGTGGATGACATCATGGACGGCCCGCTGGATAGGAAGCCAACTGCGGCGGTCTATGAGCCGCTGAACCAGAATCCGACCAACGATTTTTATGTGACGCTTCGCACTTCCACGTCCGAAGAAGCCATGCTTCCTGCCATGGTGCATGCCGTTCATCGGATCGACTCCGGTTTGATCGCGAATGGAGAAGACACCATGGCCGGCCGGATCAACAATTCCCAGGCTGCCTACCTGCATCGCTCGGCCGCGTGGGTTGTTGCGGGCTTTGCTGCACTCGCGCTTTTGCTTGGCACCATTGGGCTCTATGGCGTCATCTCCTACTCGGTCAGCCAGCGCACGCGTGAGATCGGCGTGCGTATGGCTCTTGGAGCCCAACGCTCGTCTGTGTATCAGCTCATCTTGAAGGAGGCATGCTGGCTTGCAGCATTGGGTGTCGCGGGCGGAGTCTTCTGTTCGGTCCTCGTAGCGAATCTTCTTCACAGCCTGCTCTTCGCTGTTCGTCCCTGGGATATAACAACGCTGCTTTCTGTAGGACTCCTGCTCGCGGTCTCAACGCTCATCGCAAGCTATTTCCCGGCACGCCGCGCTGCATCCATAGAACCCGCAGATGCTCTCCGGGCCGAGTAGTTTCGCCGAGTAGTTTCAACGATCGAGTGGTCGAAGAGAACCTCGCGCAATGTCTCCCTGAAGGGAAGCAGCCGATCGCAATCGCCGCGTCAGAAAAAACGGTATAGACTCGTCGCATGCAGTCGATTGAAATCGAGGTCAAGTTCCGCGTCCGCGACCTGAAGACCCTTGAAGCAACCCTCCCCGGGCTCGGCTTCCACTGCGAAACCCCGCGCACCTTCGAGCGCAACATCCTCTTCGACACGCCCGCGCACGAGTTGCGGAATTCCCGACAGATCCTACGCCTGCGCCGCTACGGCGATCGCTGGGTGCTGACCCACAAGCAGACCACGCCCAACGATTCGCCAGAAGCCCGTCACAAAGAGCGCATCGAAACCGAAACCGCGGTGGAAGACGGCGAAGCTGTCGCTGCGATCTTCAAAGTGCTCGGCTACACATCTGCGTTCGTCTATGAGAAGTGGCGCAGCGAATGGGCCGACAGCGAAGGCCACTGCGTTCTCGACGAGACGCCCATCGGCCTGTACGCCGAGCTCGAAGGCCCGCCGGAGTGGATCGACCGTATGCTCACGGCGCTCCACGTGGACCAGGCCGACGTGACCACCCTCAGTTACGGCCGCCTCTTCGAACAGTGGCAGCAGCAGACCGGCAGTCCGGCACAGAACATGAGCTTCGCAGAGATTCAGCCGGCACTGGCGCGCTGAACCTGCTCGCCATCACGGCAACGCGAACGCCACAACAGCATCGCCCTGCGCCTCTTCTGGAATGCGCTGATGCCCTCCCGCGCCAATCACCACATATTGCTTCCCGTTTACCTCATACGTCATTGGCGTCGCGTTTCCGCTCGCCGGCAGCTCCGCCTTCCACAACTCTTTGCCCGTCTTGATGTCGAAGGCACGAAGATGCGGATCGGTGGTGCCCGCGATAAACACCAGACCCGAAGCAGCAACGATCGGACCGCCCAGGTTGATCGATCCATTGGGAATCGCAGTGTGTGTGCCCCCGAAATTCTGCATGGAGCCTAGCGGAACCTGCCAGCGGATCGTCCCCTTTTCCAGATCGACGGCGGCAAGCGTGCCCCACGGCGGCGGATTGCACGGCAGGTCCGACGGCGATTGCAAAAAGCGGCGCACCATCGCGTACGGCGTTCCCACCTGCCGCCCGAGTTCGCCATCTTCCGTGTCGCCCTCCACTTTGGCCCGTGGAATCAATCGCACCCGTCCAGGAAGGTTGTTCGTGTTCACCACCAGCAGGCTGTTGGCGGGATCGAAAGCGTAGCCGCTCCAGGTCATTCCGCCAAGCGGGCCTGGCATCGCCAGCGTTCCTTGAATACTCGGCGGCGTAAAGATGCCGGGGTTAGTGCCTTGGCCGTGAAGCTTGGCCAGCGCCGTTCTGCAGAACTCGCGATCCTTCTCCGTCGGTCCCCACGCCTCATCCGCGGACAGGTGCTGCACCACAAGCGGCGGTGGCGCGCTCGGGAACGGCTGTGTCGGTGAGGCGACTTCGCCCGGCACATCGCTTTTCGGCACCGGCCGCTCCTCCACCGGAAACACCGGCACGCCTGTGTCGCGATTTAGGACGTACAGAAACCCCGTCTTGTTCCCCTGCACCACCACAGGAATCTCTTTGCCATCGCGCCGAATCGTCGCCAGCAACGGCGGCGCGGCCGTGTCGTAATCCCACAAATCGTGATGCACCAGTTGAAAGCCCCACGCCAGCTTTCCCGTCTTCGCATGCAGCGCGACCACGGAATTGGCCCACTTATCGTCGCCCGGCCGCAAGCCACCGTAGTAATCCGGACTTGCGCCGCCCGTCGGAATAAAAACCAGATCGCGCTTCGCATCGACCACCATCACCGACCAGGCATTCGCCGCGCCCGTGTTCCATGTTGCAGGCGTTGCCGATGCGGACTTCACCGCCGCCGGCGGGTTTGGCGGAATCGGATCCCAGCTCCAGCGCAGCGCCCCGGTCCGCGCATCGAACGCACGCACCACCCCGGAGGGCATGTCTGCCCGGTTGTTGTCATCAATCGCCGAACCCACGATCACCAGGTCATCGATCACCGCAGGCGGCGAAGTCATGTGGTACCACCCCTGCGGATGCTCGCCTAGATTGCGGCTCTCGTACCCCGGCACATCGCGCAGCAGCACCTGCCCGTCGCGGCCAAAATCAGCGCAAGGCTTGCCGCTCGCCGCATCCAGCGCAATCAGTCGCGCATCCAGAGTCGCTTCATAGATACGCCGCCCGCACGGCTGTCTCGCAGCGCGTGATGCATCGAGCCACGTCGCAACGCCGCGATTGATCAGCCCATCCCCATAATCCAGGCTGAGATCGATCTGCGGATCGAATGCCCAGCGCTGCTCCCCTGTTGCCGGATCGAGTGCGATGACGCGATTGAATGCCGTCGTGAGATAGAGCGTGCCGTCGACCAGAATCGGCGTCGTCTCCAGACCGCTGCGTTTCCGCCCGTTGCTGCCATCGGAAACATCGTGCGTGTGAAACGTCCAGGCCACGCGCAGCTTCGCCACGTTGGACGCATCGATCTGCCGCAGCGACGAATACCGCATCCCGTCGGCATCATTGCCGTAAGCCGGCCAGTCCGTTTCGGCCTTGTTTCCGGCCTCGTTCTGCGCATACGCAGCGCACGCGCATCCGGCAAGAACCATCCACAACGCACATCTTCCAAACGGCTCGATCCAGCGCTGGTTGATCATCGGCTAAAGATACGCGGTAGCTTCGCCCAGAGTTCCCTTGCGATGAAGATCAATCGCGATAGGCCCGGAAAGCATCATGATTCGGCGCGCGCCCACGCAATCCATTCGCGCGCAAAGCGGCACGAGTGCTCGAAGTCTTTCTCCTCTTTCGCATCACAGCTCTCCCTCGCCGCTCTCGCTTGAAGTGTCGTGCGTTGACCAAGAAAAAGGACGGGCCGAAGCCCGTCCTTTGACGGCAATGGACAGCCTAGTCGGTGGCGCCCTCCTTGCCGTGGCACTTCTTGAACTTCAGCCCCGACCCGCATGGACATGGATCGTTCCGGCCCACCTTCTCGCCCGTGCGGCGCTGCTCCACATGCGTCGCGCCGTGGCCGTTGCTGCCTGCAGCACGCGCCTGCTCCAGCTCCTTCTTCTTCTTGCGCGCGAACTCACGCTCGATCTCGTCGATCGACGTGCGTGTCCCGGTCGGCGCCTCGCCTACCGGCGCGGGCCGCCACGTCTGCTTCGGCGCGGGGCTCTGCACATGCTGTGGCAGCGGTATAGGCGGGCCGCCGTGTCCATTCGCCTCCGGCAGCGGCTGCTGCGTCGCACGCGGCAGTTGCTGCGGCGGCGGAGCCTGCTGCATCGTCGGTTGCGGCTGCTGCTGCGGCGCACGCGTAATCGGCTGTCCATCCGCTCCGACGATCTGCATCATGAAGAGATACCGCACCGTGTCTTCCTGGAAGCGCGTCATCATTCCCTCGAACATGTCGAAGGATTCTTTCTTGTACGCCACCAGCGGATCCTGCTGCCCATAACCGCGCAGCCCGATCCCTTCCTTCAGGTGGTCCATGTTCAGCAGGTGGTCCTTCCATAGGCCGTCCAGCACGCTCAGCATGATCATGCGCTCGTGGTAGCGCATCGCCTGCGAGCCGATGATCTGCTCCTTCAGCTCGTACTTCTCCTTCAGCTTGTCGAAAAGCGTATCGCCCAGTTCATGGCGATTGAGCGTAGCGAAGTCGATGCCCTCAGTCTCCGCGTTGAAGCCGAAATGTTCCATCAGCTTCTGCTTGATGCTGGCCACATCCCACTGGTCGGGATGCTGTGACTCGGGAGCATACTCGTTCAGGAAGTTGCTGATTAGTCCGGCAACGTAGTCCTCTAGAATGAGCTCCTTCTGCTCTACTCCCTCAAGCAATTGTTTACGCGTGCCGTAGACCGCTTCGCGCTGCTTGTTCATCACATCGTCGTATTCCAGCAGGTGCTTGCGGGCTTCGAAGTTCTGCGACTCCACTGCCTTCTGCGCGCCTTCAATGCGCCGCGTAATCATCCCGCTCTCGATCGGCACGCCCTCATCCATCCCCATCTTCTGCAGCAGCGGTCCCACCCACTCGCGCGCGAAGATGCGCATCAGGTCGTCCTCGAGCGACAGGTAAAAACGCGATGCACCGGGATCGCCCTGACGTCCCGCGCGGCCGCGAAGCTGATTGTCAATGCGCCGCGACTCGTGTCGCTCCGTCCCCAGAATGCACAGGCCGCCCGTGGTCAGCACCTCTTCGTGTTCGCGCTGCGTGTTGGCCTGGTGCACCTGAAACGCGCGGTCCCAGTTCTCCTGCGATGTTTCGAACTCCTGCCCCTGGTAGTAAAAGCGCATCATGCCCGGTCCAGCCGTGGGCGTAATGGCGCCCTCCGCCGCACTCACCGATCGCGCCTGCCCGCGCTTCACCAGATCCTGCTTGGTCACGAACTCCGCATTGCCGCCCAGCAGAATGTCCGTGCCGCGGCCGGCCATGTTGGTCGCAATCGTCACCATGCCCAGGCGTCCCGCCTGCGCCACGATCTCTGCCTCGCGCTCGTGGTATTTCGCATTCAGCACCACATGCTTGATGCCCTTGCGTTGCAATATCTGCGACAGCAGTTCGCTCTTTTCAATCGACGTCGTGCCCACCAGCACCGGCTGCTTGTCCTCGTTCAGACGGAGAATCTCATCCGCTACCGCGAAGTACTTCTCCTTCGCCGTGCGGTAGACCACGTCCTGATATTCCTTGCGCAGCATCGGCATGTTCGTGGGAATCACGACGATCTCCAGCTTGTAGGTCGAGTCGAACTCCGCCGCCTCGGTCTCCGCCGTTCCCGTCATGCCCGCCAGCTTCCTGTACATGCGGAAGTAGTTCTGGAAGGTGATGGTCGCGAGCGTCTGGTCTTCGCGCCGGATGTTCACGCCCTCCTTCGCCTCCACCGCCTGGTGCAGTCCATCGGACCAGCGACGTCCCGGCATCGGACGGCCGGTAAAGGTGTCGATGATGATCACCTCGCCGTCCTTCACCACATACTCCACATCGTTGCGATAGAGATTGTGCGCCTTGATCGCCGTCTCGACGTGGTGCTTGAACTCCCAGTTCTCCGGATCCGCGATGTTGCCGATGCCCAGCAGCCCCTCGATCTTCTCCCAGCCATCGTCGCTCACGCTGATGGTCTTGTGCTTCTCGTCCACCGTGTAGTCGCCGGTCAGGATCTTGGTCTCGCCCTGCTCGATCTCCTCGCCCTTTTCCAATTGCGGAATGATGCGGTTCACTCGCGCATACTTGTCCGTCGTCTGGTCGGTGGGACCGCTGATGATCAGCGGCGTCCGCGCCTCGTCGATCAGGATCGAATCCACCTCGTCCACGATCCCGAAGTAGTGGCCGCGTTGCACGCAATCCGCCAGCTCGAACTTCATGTTGTCGCGCAGGTAGTCGAAGCCGAATTCGTTATTGGTTCCGTAGGTGATGTCCGCGGCATACGCTTCGCGGCGCTGGACATCGTCCAGGTCGTGGACGATCACGCCCACCTTCAGCCCCAGGAACTCGTAGATCTTGCCCATCCACTCGGCATCGCGCTTGGCCAGGTAGTCGTTCACCGTTACCACGTGGACGCCCTTGCCCGCGAGCGCATTCAGATACACCGGCAGCGTCGCCACCAGCGTCTTGCCCTCGCCGGTCTTCATCTCGGCAATCTTGCCGGAGTGCAGCACCATGCCGCCGATCAACTGCACGTCGAAGTGCCGCATGCCCACCGCGCGCTTGCCCGCCTCGCGCACCGCGGCGAAAGCCTCCGGCAGCAGTTCGTTCAGCGCCTCCGTCTCGGCGGCCTTGCGCTCCTCTTTGTTTTCAGCGGTATCCGCCACGCCTTCCAGCCGCACCGCGAAGCGGGCTCGAAATTCGACCGTCTTCTCGCGCAGCTCTGCGTCGGAGAGCGCCTGCATCTTCGGCTCCCATTCGCCGATAGCCGCCACCGTGGGCAGCATGCGCTTGACGACACGCTCGTTGTTCGTACCGAAGATCTTGGTAAACGCACTACTGATCAAGGAATTCCTCTGGGCCCTTTCGACAATCCGGGCTGACTCCTTATTTTACGCGATGACGCGCACCATCGGCGCCCCCAGCCAGGCGCACAAAAAAGACCGCCCGGGCAGGGGGGCCCTAGGCGGCGGGGAAGATGCTTTTCAAGCGTTCTCTAGAGAATTTTCACTGGATGTCCATACAAGAGCACCTCGGTTCGTGTGGCTTTTCCGTCAGGAAAAGCCACATCTCGCAAACCTTGGCCATACTCAGTAACAGTGCAAGCTCTAGAACGCATAACGCAGGCTGAACTGCAGTTGTCGATCCGATGCGTACGTCTGTCCCTTGCTCGTGACCTGCCCGAAGGTGCCGCTAGTCGGGTTATTTAAGGCGCCATCATTATTCGGTGAATCCCAGTTGGGATGGTTGGTGAAGTTGAAGGCCTCTGCGCGGAAGGTGAGCAGGTGATTCTCATGCCCGGGGATGACATGGAAGCTCTTCTGCAGCGCCGCATTCCAGCTCTGGAACCCGGGAGCGTAGATCAGGTTGCGGCTGCCCCGGGGCGCCAGTGTTCCAGCAGCAGGTGCCGCCGGAAAGACCGTGGGGTCGAACCAGTGGCCGCTGGTACCGAACTGCTTCGACACGTGAGGCCTGCCGGTGGCAGCCCAAAGCTGGTCACCCGCGCCCGCGCCCACTCCGGCGTAATCGGTCCCGTTCGTCACGCTGAAGGGCTCGCCGGTCTGCGCCTGCGTGGTGCCCGAAAGCTGCCAGTTACCGAGCGTGCCTTTCACAAAACGATTATCGAAGTTGTTACCGTACGGGATATCCCACACATAGTTCACGACCAGCGTATTGCGAATATCGAAATCGCTGGGACCGTAATCGATACGCGGGTTGTAATAGTCCGGCAATTGATAGCTCTGGTCTGAGCCGAAGTCCAGACTCTTCGACCATGTATAAGCAACGCCGAACAACAAGCCGTGGCTGAGACGCCGCTTCAGGTTGAGCTGCATCGAGTTATAAATCGAGCTGCCTCTATTGTCGATTTGCAGAATGCTCGAGAAGCCGCGGTAGGGACGCAGAGCGTCCGTCGTGATACCCGGATTGGCCTGCACCGTTCCCGGCTGCAATTGATTTAACTGTTCCAGTTGCTGCAGGTGCAGCCCGCGACGGCCTACATACGCCAGGGTGAAGGTGGCAAAGTTGGGAATGTCCTGTTCGATAGCAGCATTCCACGACCAGGCGTTGGGGTTGGGGAAGTTAAGTGGCTGCGTGGTCATCGACAGCGGAAGCCGCGGCAGCACTCCGCCGGTGCTCCCGCCGGGATTGTCGACGCTGCCGTCGGCCAGAAAGGTCGTTGGCTGGAACGGCGCATTGCCGCCCAGCTGCACCTGGTCGCTGATGCCGAGCCGCTGCACATACCGCCCGCCGCCGGCGCGAATAACGGTGTCCGGCCTCACCTGATAGGTGATACCGACGCGCGGCTGGATATCGGTCCAGATCGTGTTCGAGTAACCCGGATTCTTTCCCGTGAAGGACGCCTGTGGGTTAGCCAGGATATCCGCCGGCACGTGTCCCTGCGCCGAACTCGGGAAATGCGTACCCGGAATCACCACGCCGTTGTAGAGATTTCCGCCGACGGCCACTCCGGTGGTCGGATTGATCACAGGAGCATCCGCGGGATTCCACGCTGCCGGATCGAAGAAGGACTGGTCGCCCCACGGCGCGTAGTACGGCCGCAGCACGCTGTACCGCGCGCCGTACTCCAACACCATGTTCGGCTTCACGCGCCACGTGTCCTGCGCGAAGCCTTCATACATATGCCCACGGAAGAGGGTGTAGCTCTTGGTGCCGATCTCACCGTAGGTATCGAACAGGCCCAACGCCGTGTTGGCTACCGCCGCGCCGGAGCTGGGATAGCCCAGGCGCGTATCCGTAAAGCGGAACTGGCCGTTCTGGTTGTTGGTGGAGCCCGGCGTCGTGCTGCTCACGCTGATCTGGTCGAAGTTGTTCTCGCCCGAGAGCTCCCACAGCCCGCCAAATTTCAGCGTGTGATTGCCCCACACCTTGGTGAGATTGTCGGCCACATCGATAATCGGACCGCCCGAATGCGAAGGATACGGACCGCCATCCAGGGTTCCGAAGTTCTGCAGATTGATGGTGGGAATCTTGTTCGGAACCAGCTTCTCGGAAACCGGATAAAGGTACGGGAAATTGATCCCGTACAGATTCCGGTTATAGAGTTCGCCCATGGTGTTGTCGTAACTGATCGTGATGTGGTCGGCCGTTCCGGTGACGCTGGCCTCGTTCACCATCGTCGGACTGATGGTCCACGTATAGTGCAACGCCGCTGTCTGGTTGGGCCAGTGCCAGTCCTCTGGCGTGCGATTGAAATTGCCGGCGGGGTTGATGAAATCCAGGTGATAGCTCAGGATCGACAGGCGCAGCCGATGCGCCTCGGCCGGGACATAATCCAGCACCAGCGTGTCCTTCCGCTGGTTCTGTGGGTTTGGCAGCGCCTCCAGCCAGTTAAAGGAAGGCGAGTTTGCGTTCGGCGCGGGATAGGCGTTCAAAAGCGCCAGGCCATTCGGGCTTAGTTGACCCGGTGGAATAATGTTCCCTGGATACGCCGCCCCCGTCGTGGGATTCACGATCTGCACCGGCTTCGAATAGAAGTTGTTCGGCCCCAGCAGCTCACTGAAGTTACCCGTGCGCATCAGTGTTGTAGGCACTTGTTGTGAGTACGACGGCGAATTCCTGTAACGCACATACTCCTGCCCGACCAGGAAGAACAATTTGGTTTTCGATACATTGAAATGCCCGGGAATGTAAACCGGCCCGTTCAGATTCCAGCCAAACTGGTTGTAGCGGAAAGGCGCCGGATGATCGGCCGTGGTGGGATCGGCGGAGTCGTTCTTACGGATCCAGGTATTGGCGTTAAAGAATGAGTTGCGCAGGTATTCGTAGGCTCCACCATGGAAGTTATTGGTGCCGCTCTTGG
>DASXGY010000110.1:0-8703 GCA_036488835.1 Acidobacteriaceae bacterium | reverse complement strand
CTAAAAATGTCATTCCAGAGGGTTTAGCGGTAAATATGTCTTGCCAAAGGAGTTAGGGGCACGAAAAAGCCACGGTGTAAGCCGTGGCTTTTGTGTCTGATTGCTCCTATTTCCAGTGTAGCGAATTGAGTAGGTAGATTTGGCAAAAATCTGCGTGTGGGTTCCGGAATGGAATCGGGCATGTGAAGAGCGGGTCAGTTAGAACCCAGAAACCTATTCGAGATCGCAAACGGCCATATTGGGTTGGAACCAAGAGGCTCCCCCAAATGGGCTGTGGCTGGCGAAATCCGGAACGGGCGGCAAGTAAGCGCCGTGAATGTCCGCCTCTTGCAGCCAACGAGGATTGTATTGGACCCGCTGTCCGACCTCAGACCAGCGGCATGCGACATGTCCTGTGTCTATTTGCCAAGATGATCTCATCGCAGCTAACCTTCGGCGTTCTGCCTGAGCCCGGTTGCTGATTATATTCTTCGCAGTTCCCGTCATGCAGGCGAGATAAGCTCGAGGTCCTGCTATGTGCCCACTACTACGTTTCTCCGCGAAAACTCTCCTCATTATTTCCCTCTGCCCTGTGTGCGCAACTTTGCCCGCGGCGGCGCAATCGTGCGGCTCTTCCGGTCTGGCCGTGCAGGTGCTCGGCTCGGGCGGCCCGGAGATGCAGGATAAACGCGCGTCGACCAGTTATCTCATCTGGGAGAACGGCCGGGCGCGTGTCGTGGTCGACGCGGGAGGCGGCAGCGCGCTCCGCTTTGGGGAGAGCGGCGCGCAGATCTCCCAGCTGGACGTTTTTCTGTTCAGCCATTTTCATATCGATCACAGCGGCGATTTTCCCGCGCTGGTCTTCTCGTCCTGGTTTGGCGACCGCAAGCAGCCACTGCCGATCTACGGTCCTGCGGGAAACGAGTTCATGCCTTCCACGACTGAGTTTGTGCACGACCTCTTCGGCGAGCCACACGGAGCGTGGCGGTATCTGAGCGATATGGTCGAGCCGAATCCCCACGGGACCTACGAATTGCAACCGCATGATGTTGAGGCCGGTTCGATGCCGGCTCTCGTGTTTCGCAACGCCGACATGGCCGTGTACGCAGTACGCGTGATTCATGGAGCGTTTCCCGCGCTGGCCTGGCGCGTGGAGATGGGCGGCAAGCGGATCGTCTTCAGCGGAGATACGAACGGAGACGGGGACGGCCTGACCAAGCTGGCAACGGACGCGGAGTTATTCGTCGCTCACAACGCCGTGCCGGAGGGAGCTACGGGAGTGGAAAGACGTCTCCATATGCCGCCATCGGTCATCGGTACGACCGCCGGGAATGCTCATGTGAAGCAGTTGGTGCTGTCGCATCGGATGTTGCGGACTTTGGGAAAAGAAAAGGAGACGCAGGCGGAGATACGGAAGCGGTATGCAGGGCCGATCGCTTTTGCGAATGATCTTGATTGTTTTCCTGTGAAGTGAGCGTGAGCACTTTCGCGCTTGCATTGCGTGTAGCGTAGCGTTACACTACACGGGCGCGATAAAGACGTTTCGGCACAAGGGATTGGAGAAGTTCTTCCGGACCGGCTCGAAGGCTGGAATCCAGCCGAAACACGCGGCCGTTCTTGCGGATCAACTCACGCTACTGAACATCGCGAAGAATCCGGAGATGATGAACGTCCCTACGTGGGGGTGGCATGCTCTGAAGGGCGAGTTGGCTGGGCACTATGCAGTGTGGGTCAGCAAGAATTGGCGGATGACGTTCACGTTTGAAGGCGAAGATGCGGTCCTGGTCGATTATCAGGACTACCACTGAACCAAGCCGTCCCTCGAGGGAGCTAACGATGGCAACGATGCATAACCCGTCCCACCCCGGACGAATTCTCGCAAACTACATCACTGGCCACACGGTGAAGGAAGTCGCCGAGCACTTGGGTGTGACCCGAACGGCTCTATCCCGCGTCCTGAATGGACATGCGGCGATCTCTGCTGAGATGGCACTACGGATCGGGAAGACGTTCAACACAGACCCGCAGATGTGGCTCAGCCTGCAGATGCAGCGAGATCTGTGGGAAGCGAGTCAGAAGAAGATCAAGGCGAAGCCTATTGGCAAAGCTGCGGCTTAGAGCTGCGGTGCTATTCGATATCTCAGAGGAAAGCAGATCCCTCCACTTCGGTCGGAGTGACAAACGTATGGGTGATAGCCGACATCGAAACGAGAGAAGTGGGGCGCGTGGCCCCACTTCTCTTTTTGGCTATGACTGGATGGTCGCTAGGCTGCTTTGTGGAACTTCACTGACATGGTCGATGCGGAGGGCGCTGGTGTGACATCTGTCTCCGTGACCATCTTGCCGTTGGGGCTCAGGACGAAGGTGTTTTCCCGCCCTACTTTTCCCTCGGCGTCGCTGTAGGTCACCTTCAGGGTGCGGGGGCCGTCCTGCTTCACCGAGATGGTCCCACGTCCGAACTTGGTGGGCGTTCCGTCCAACTTGCAGGTGATCGGCTTGTTGTTGTCCGTCTCTTTGAAGTCGACGCTGTCGCCGTTTACCTGGACGGACAGTATGCCGGTGTCCTGGGACTCAGTGAAGCCAGTTTCCTTCCATACGGTGGGCGCGCCATTTCCGCCGGAAACTTTCTTCGAAACCATGGTGATGGTGTAGGGGTCCCCGTCCGGCGGCATGATTTCCACTGTCCGGGTCGACTTATTGCCATCGGGCGAGATCTCCCACTTCACCTTGCTGACGGTCTTGCCGTCGCGGGTGTTCTCCAGCGCGTAGCCGGTGCCGTCTTTGGTGCAGGTGGTCACGGTGCCGTTGACGGGCGCGTTCGGCTGGCCATTGCAGGTCACCTTGGGGCTCGCCTTGCCGTCGCGGGTCAGGGTGTAGCCGTCGGCGTCGGTGGCTATGGAGACGGTGGGGCCGTCGTACTTGAGGCTGGAGCGATCGATCTTCCACGATCCGTTCCAGGGATTACTTTGGGGATTGTTATCCTGCGCGACGCAGGGAAGAGTCAGGGCCGTAAAACACGCGAGAGCGCAGAGGCTTATGCCGTACCGTTTCATCATGATCTACCTTCGAGAAATAGATTTGGGCCCGGGATTATCCGATTTCGGAGGGGGCCTGCATCTTGCGCCGCCCGCACATGCCTGTCAATGGCCGTGACAGTTACGATTTGTTTTACTGTTCCTGCAACAGTGGCAAGACCCTTAGAATGACGGCCATGACACGGATGACAAGCATGATGCGGGGTGCGCGGGGTGGAGCGGCTCCCGCCTACGACGCGCTACTTACGATTTGTTGAACGTCACCGACATCTTCGATGGCGAAGGCTCCGGGGTGATGTCGGTTTCCTGGATTGTCTTGCCATCTTTGCCCAGAATAAAGGTGCTTTCGCGGGCGACTTTGCCTTCGTGGAGATAGGTCATTTTCAGGGTATGGGGTCCATCCTGCTTCACGGTCATGGTGCTGGTTCCTTCGATTTTGGTCGGCGTGCCATCGAGCTTGCAGGTGAGGGGCTTGTCCCTATCTGTGTCCTTGAAGTCGACGCTGTCGCCATTCACCTGAATGGTCAGCACTCCGGTGTCCTGGGACTCGGTGAAGGCGGTTTCCTTCCATGTGCCGGAGATGCCGTCTCCGCCCGAGACCTTCTTCGATGTCCTGGTGAGGGTGAACGGGCTGCTCCCATCCGGCGGGGTGACGTTCATGGTCCGGGTGAGGGTTTGGCCATCGGAGGAAAGCTCGTCCTTGCCCTTGATGAGCGGCTTGCCGTCGCGGGTGCTTTCGACTTCATAGCCGGCACCGACTTTGTTGCAGACCCTGGTAGTGCCGTCGTCCGGCGCATTCGGCTTCCCGTCGCAAACCACCTTGGGCCAGGTGTTGCCGCCGAAGGTCAGGGTATAGCCTTCGGCGTCCGCCACGATGATGGTCGTTGGTCCATCGTATTTGAGGGTGGAGTGATCGATCTTCCACGATCCGTTCCAGGGACTGTCCTGCGCGATACACGAAAGAGTCAGGGCCGCAAACGACGCGAGAGCGCACACGCTCATGCCATGGTGTTTCATCAAGATTCGCCTCGGAGAGTAGAGTTCGGCCCCGGAGTACCTGGATTTGTTTGCGGGGTCAGTATCGTGCGTCGCAGTGCCGAGGGCTGTCAAGAACGATAGCGGGTTGCGCTTACTCCTCGCGCAACACCCTGGCTGGGTCGGTGGTGGCAGCGCGGAGGGCCGGGCCGGCGCTGGCTATGACGGCCACGATAACTACCAAAAAGATGATGGCGGCGTAGGTCACGGGGTCGGTCGGGGTGACGGAGTAGAGCATTCCCTGCAAGAGATGGCTGGCGGCGAGGCCCATGGCTAATCCGGCGAGGCAGCCGAGGGCGACGATGCGGAGGCCCTGAGCGACGAGGGTGGCGACGATCTGCGGGCGCGTGGCGCCGATGGCGAGGCGGAGACCCATCTCTCGCCGGCGCATGCGGCCGAGATAGCTGAGTGTGCCGTAGAGGCCGAGGCAGGCGAGCGAGATGGCGGTGCCGGCGAAAAAGGTGAGGACGGTAGTGCGGAGGAGGTTTTCCGTCAGGGAGTCGCTGATGCGATCTTCGAGCGGCGAGATGGCGAAGAGGGAGCGCGCGGGCTCGATCTGGTGGAGCTTGGCGCGGATGGTTGGGGCGAGCGCCATGGGATTGCCCCGGGTGCGCACCAGGAACCACGGCGAGGGTGTGGGGGCGCTGAGGCAGGGATAGACGGTAGGCGAGGGCGCGTTGTTGAGGTCATCTTCCCGCGCGTCCGCAGCGATGCCGCGGATGATCGCGGTCGGCATCATGGTGTCCTGGACCACGGTCCGCAGATGGCTGCCGATGGGCGTGACCTGACGCAGATAGCGGTTGGCAAAGCTGCGGTTGACGAGCACGGAAGGCGGCCCGCCGTCGTCGGCATCGCAGTCCTGGCCTTGAAGCAGGGGGATGCTGAGCGTGTGGAAGTAGCCGGGGGAGATGACGTGGGTGATGGCGACGATCTTATGGGAATTGTCCTGTTCGCCTTCGAGGAGACTCAGCTCGATCTGCGCCTGGCCGGAGACGCCGGGGAGTTGCCAGCCGCCGGCGGCCGCTGCTTCAACGCCGGGGATGGAACGGAGCGCGTCCAGATCGGTGTGAATGCGCTGCGTGAGGCGCTTCATGTCGGCTGTTTCACCCCAGCCGCCGCTGATCTGGAGAGTCAGGACATGACTTACGTCGAAGCCGGGCGAGACACGGCCCAGCTCCTGGAAGCTGCGCAGGAGGAGCCCGGCGCCGACCAATAATGTAACCGCGAAGGCGACTTGTGCGCCGACCAGCAGCCACTGCAGGCTGCCGCGCGTGGAGACCTGGCTGTGGCTGGATTGCGCGAGGGTGTGGGCGAGCTGGCGGCGGGTGCTGCGCAGCGCGGGATAGAGACCGGAAAGCAGGGTGGCGGCAAGCGCGGTGGCGAAGGTGTAGAGCAGGAGACGCCAGTCGAGCGCGATCTCCGCCGCGCGTGGCAATGAGGCGGCGAAGTGATGGAAAAGCTGAACGGCTCCTGCGGCGAGCGCGATGCCGAGTGCGGCGCCGAGGACAGCGAGGAGAAGAACTTCACTGAGCAGCTGCGTAACGATGGTGCGGCGCGATGCGCCGAGTGCGAAGCGGAGAGAGATTTCGCGCTCGCGGTCTGCGGTGCGGGCGAGCAGGAGCGCCGCGATGTTGATGCAGGCGATGAGCAAGAGCAGGGAGACGGCGCCGTACAGAAGCCAGAGGGAGGAGCCGATGTCGCCGACGATGGTGGACTTGAGCGGCACCATGCGAACGCCGAGGTCGCCGTCGGTTTTGGGGAACTGGATTCCGAGCTGATGCTGCACGGTGGAGAGATCGGCGAGTGCCTGCTGTTCGGTGACGCCGGGCTTGAGGCGGCCGACGACGCTATACCAGGTGGACTTGCGGTCCTGCGCGTAGGGAGCATCGGCGGGACCTGGCGTAAAGATATCGACATCGCGATCCGGGAAGCGGAACGAGGCCGGCATGACACCGACGATGGTGCGGGCGTGATCGTTGAAGTGAAGCTGCTTACCGATCGCATCGGGATCTGCGTGGAAGCGGCGATGCCAAAGGCGATTGCTGATGAGTACGGCATCCGGTCCGCCAAAGCGCTCTTCGGCAGGCGTGAAGTCGCGGCCCAGCTGCGGGGCGGTGCCCCAGACCTGGAGGAAGCGCGGTGCGACGATGGCATTGGAGATGTGCTCAGGGAGCGGACCTGAGGTCTCCGATTCGTCTTCGGTGTCGTAGCCGGTGAGGGCCTGGAAGGTGTGATTGAGGCGGTTCCAGTCTTCGAGCCGGATGGGCGCGGTGAAGGTCACCGGCGATTTGCCTTCGGTGTCGTATTGCTGGATCGCCATGAGCTGATCGCTCTGGGGGAAGGGGAGCGGGCGCAGGATGACGGCGTCGATGGCAGAGAAGACGGCGGTGTTGGCGCCGATGCCGAGAGCAAGGGTGAGGATGACGGCGGCGGAGAGCCCGGGAGCTTTGCGCAGAAAGCGGAAGGCGGCGCGTGCGTTCGAGCGGACGGCTTCGGCGAGCGCGGAGATGTGGACTTCGCGAAGCTGTTGAGTGACCTGCTCGCGGCCGCCGAAGTCGATGCGTGCCTGGCGGCGGGCTTGCCCGGGCGGCATGCCGGAAGCTTCGTAGTCGCGAGCGAGCGCGTCGATGTGGAAGACGACTTCGCGATCTAAATCAGCGTCGGGATCGCGCTTTGCGGACCTGCGTGAGAGATTCGAGAGCCACCGCATGCGGAACTCCTGTTAGTGGGCGGTTTCGAGCACCAGTCCTATGGCTTCGGAGAGGCGGCGCCAGGTCGCTTCTTCTTCGGAGAGCTGCTTCTTTCCCTTCGCGGAGAGGCGGTAGAACTTGGCCTCGCGGCCATTGTCGGATTCGCCCCACTCGGCGAGCAGCCAGCCGCGCTTTTCCAGGCGATGGAGCGCGGGATAGAGCGAACCCTGCTGCACCTGGAGAACGTCGCGCGAGACTTGCCGGATGCGCAGCGAGATGCCGTAGCCGTGCACCGGGCCGAGGGCGACGATCTTGAGGATGAGCATGTCGAGGGTTCCCTGCAGTAGATCGGATCTCTCTTTTTCCGGTTTTTCAGGCGGCATCGGAGCCTCTCTCTATGACGTCCTACATATAATCACCGCGATAGGTAGAACGTCAAGGAGAGAGGCGACACCGTTAGAATGGCGGAATGATTCGTAACCCTGTGGTGAGAGTGCCTGGAGTGCTGGCGGTTGGATTCTGCGTGGCTGTTGCAACCGGGAAGGCTGCGGACAAGCCGCCGATTCCGCCGCATGGGCCGGCAGAGGTGCTGTTCGACGGGAAGAGCCTGGATGCGTTCGACAGTTTTCTGAAGACCAAGGGACTGAACTCCGATCCGGAGCATGTGTTCACGGTGGAGCACGGGGTGATCCACATCTCGGGCAAGGAGATGGGCTACTTGATCACGAAGCAGCCATTCCACGACTTCTATCTGCGCGCTGAGTTCAAGTGGGGCGAAGGCACATACGGCGAGCGCGCAGGGAAGGCGCGAGACAGCGGCATTCTGTACAACATTCAAGGCGAGCAGAAGGTGTGGCCGCGGTCGATCGAGTTCCAGATCACCGAGGGCGGCACGGGCGACTTCTGGCTAACAGACGGCGCCGCGCTGACCGGACGCGACGGCAAGCGCGTGACCGGACCGCCGGGAAAAGCGGTGATGATACCCCGCTTCGACAAGGCTCCGGCGGAGAACGTGACCGGCTTCCGTTCGCCGACGGGCGAGGTGGAGAAGCCGCACGGCAAGTGGAATGTGGTGGAGTTGGTGACCGACGGCAATACGGTGCGGCAATACGTGAACGGCAAGCTGGCCAACGAGGGCACCGATCCGTTTCCCAAGGAAGGCAAGATACTGATCCAGTCCGAGGGCGCGGAGGTATACTTCCGCAATATCAAAGTGTATCCGCTGCAGTGACGTATGCGATGAACTTCCATCCGATGAGCGCGTTGCTGCTGTTCCCGGCGATGATCCTGCTGCTGGAGCTGGGCCGGCGTTTGCGGCGAAGGCGCGCCGGAGCGGAAGGAAGCAGCGCGATCGAAGGCGCAATCTTCGGACTCTTCGGATTGCTGCTGGCATTCACCTTCTCGGGAGCGATTTCGCGCTATGACAATCACCGGCTGCTGCTGAGCGACGAAGTG
The DNA here is from genome assembly GCA_036488835.1 of Acidobacteriaceae bacterium. Taxonomy (GTDB): domain Bacteria; phylum Acidobacteriota; class Terriglobia; order Terriglobales; family Acidobacteriaceae; genus KBS-83. Next base: position 509 of record DASXGY010000110.1, on the reverse strand, counting down.
AGCGAAATCGGGACCGCGTATCTGCGGCTGGACCTGTTGCCGGCGCAGATGCAGCCCGAGCTGCGTCAGCTGTTCCGCGATTACACCAGTTCGCGGCTGCATCTGTTTGACGAGGTGGGAGCCGAGATCACGCCGGAGACAGCCGGGCTGCAGCGCACGATATGGCAGCGGGCCATGGCGGCCTCCGCATCGCCGGGGGCGAGTCCGGACGCTGCGAAGCTGCTGCTGCCGGCGATCAACGACATGTTCGATATCACCTCCAAGCGGCAGAATGCCTTCAACATGCACCCGCCGCCGGTAGTGTATTGGCTGCTGTTTGTCTTCAGCGGCGGCGCCGCGCTGATGGCGGGATACAGCATGAAGCCGGGTGGCCGCGACTGGCTGTACTCGATTGCGCTGGCTGTGGCAGTGACGCTGACCGTGTACACCATTCTGGATGTGGAGTATCCGCGGCGGGGATTGATTCGCCTGGGCGATCGCGATCGCATGTTGATTTCGCTGCGCGAGTC
>DASXGY010000104.1:0-5322 GCA_036488835.1 Acidobacteriaceae bacterium | reverse complement strand
CGGTCAGGCACGCAAGGTGATGAGCGCGATCTGGTCGCTGGGGCAGGCGATGTTCACCAAGTGCATCATCGTGGTGGACGAGGACTGCGACGTGCACGACATTCCCGCGGTTACGCTGCGCGTTGCCAACAACATCGATCCTGAGCGCGATATTCAATTCACATTGGGACCTATCGATTCGCTCGATCACTCCTCGCGCCTGCCGAACTATGGCAGCAAGATGGGCATCGACGCCACGCGCAAGTGGGCAGCGGAGGGCTTCCACCGGCCCTGGCCTCCGATGATCGAAATGGACGCGGCTACGAAGGCGCGCGTCGATTCCATCTGGAAAAGGCTGGGGCTCGGCGCATGAGGAAATGGCTTCCCTTTGGTGTCTGGATTGTGTTTCTCTCAGCCTCTCTTGCGTCGCCGGCTTTGCGCGCGCAGTCGATTGAAAACTTTCGCTGGCTCGATCTGCATCAGCCGAGCGATGTGCAGACCATCGTCGCGCGCGCATTGATGAACGAGCCCTACACCGCCCTGCGCGAAATCGGCTACATCGGTCTGCCGCCGAAAGAGCCAACGACGGCGTCCAACCGGGGCGTCGCCACAACGGCATCCGTCGCGAGCGCCGCCGCGTCCAACGGCGCCAAGCTACAAGTGCCGCGTGACGCACATTTGCTGGTCATCGCTGCCGAGCGCTCGAATCCTTCTGCGCTTCCTGACGATGACACGCTGAGCGTCTATGACGTGAACCAGCGGCAGATCAGCGCAACTCTCCTGCTGCGCGGGCCGGGGCTGCGCCTGCTGGGATGGCTGCGCCTGTGGCGCGAAGGCACTCCGGAGCTGGTGGCGACCTACAACGACTGCGCCGATTGCCAGCGCACCACCTTCTTCACTACCTTCCACGTCGATCTGAAATCGCACCAATGGGAGGTGCGCTGGCCGCGCTCCACCTCCGGAGCGCCGATCTTCTCCGAAGGGCAGGAGGCCAACGGCGGCGAGCAGGTCTATGCCCTACTGGATGATGAGGCAGGCCGCGTAGTGCTGGGCACGTGGGCACACTTCAGCACGCATGGCCGGCCGGATACGGACATCGTCTACGCGTATCGCGTCGAATACTATGGCTCGCACGAAGCCACGGAGCCGATGGTCGGCGTACAGGCGCGCGCGTTCGAGCAGCGGCTTTGCGGCGGACAGGGCGTCCTCTTCGGTCTGGCCGACGGTCAGGACACCGCGACCTGCCGTGCCATCGGCGTCACCAGCACGCCGCCCTCGCTCGCCACACGCAGACGTCACCGGGCGCACTAGGTTGCTGAACTTCACGCGAGCCGCGCTAGTGATCTTCTGTGCGCCTATGCTTGGCGCAATGGCGCGGGCCCAGACGGCAACAGAACATCGATATTACGCGCCGCTCAACAGCGTAGCCGCCTTCGCGGAGTACTCGAACTCGTCGAGCCACATCATTCTTGGCGACGATCGTCAGCGAAAGTTCCTAGGCCTGGCGCTGGCGTACCAGCGCAGGATCTCCTCAACTCACTGGATGGCGTGGAATTACAGCGCAGAGATCATGCCATTGCTGATGGAGAGCGATCCTACGCTCGATGGACAACGGGTGACCGTGACTGTCGATGGGAAGACCGGGGGATACGATCAGCGCTTCCCCCAGCCGGTGCCAATCCAAAATGTAAAGCTCTACGGCGACCAAAGCGTCTCCGGCACCACGCTGCAAGGAGATTCCTTCACGGAGGTACTCCATAACGAGCTCGGGCGCCGCTGGACCTACGCGCCTGGCGTCACGCCGCTCGGCTTCTCCGTGCATCTGCTGCCCGAGCATCGCCTCCAGGGCTTTCTCGCCAGCACCGCCGGATTCATCGTCAGTCCTCGCGACATTCCCGAGTTCAAAACCTCCGCCTTCAACTTCACCTTCAGCTTTGGCGGCGGAGTGGAATGGTTCCGCGATCACCGGCGCTCGTGGACGCTGGAGTATCGGGTGCAGCATATGTCGAACAAAGACATTGGCTACAACAACCCTGGCCTCGATTCGCAGTTTGTACGGGTGGGCTACCGCTTCGGTTTCTGACGCTAGTTGAGATTTTCGATGAGGCGCGCGAGGGTCACTTCGAGCCGCCGTACTTCTGCGGTGGTCAGGCTGCTGAGCATCTGGCTCTGCAGCTTGACGGCGATCGCTTTCGCCCGGGAGAAGATGCGCCGTCCCTGGGGCGTGAGTGTGGCCAGCAGCGTGTGCGCGTTCTCCGGATGAGGTGAGCGTTGCACCCAGCCGCGTTTTTCCGCTACTGCCAGCAGAGCGTGCGTGGTTTGCGGCGTCACCTGGCAGAAGCGGGAGATGTGCGCACCGCTGGTGCCGGGCTCCTTGGTCAGGGCGGCCAGCAACTGCAGTTGTGCAGCCGTGATGGAGAGCGGCCGCAGCCGTTCTTCCAGACGATCGCGAAAAAGCACGTTCATCCGGCGCGTCAGCTTCAGCACTTCCGGCGGCGCCTTGTCGGCTCGGCTCCCCTTTTGGGCAATTATTCGCACCATATCAGTCTCCTGATAGTCTATCAGCATCCTGATACTCCATGAGGCTGCATGACCGAAGAGTGGAAGCCGAGCCATAACCCGTGGGCCATTGCGCTCACGGTTACGCTGGCCACCTTCATGGAGGTGCTCGATACCTCGATCGCCAATGTTGCGTTGCCGCATATCGCCGGTTCGCTGGGCGGCAGTCAGGAGGAGGCCACCTGGGTCCTGACCAGTTACCTGGTATCGAGCGCCATTGTGCTTCCCATCTCCGGCTGGCTGGCCAACCGTTTTGGCCGCAAGCGCTTTTACATGACCTGCGTGGCCATGTTCACCATCTGCTCGTTCCTATGCGGACTGGCCCACACGCTGCCCCTGCTCATCTTCGCGCGTGTTCTGCAGGGGCTGGGGGGCGGCGGCCTGGCAACCAGCGAGCAGGCCATCCTCGCCGATACTTTCCCGGTCGAAAAGCGCGGCCAGGCGTTCGCGCTTTACGGCATGGCGGTGGTGGTCGCTCCGGCCATCGGCCCTACGCTGGGCGGCTACATCACCGACAATCTCGACTGGCACTGGATCTTCTTTATCAACATCCCGGTCGGGATCATCTCGCTGTTTCTATCCAACCGCATGGTGGAAGATCCGCCCTATCTCAAGGAGCGCAGTCTCACGTCCGGCCGCATCGATGCCATGGGACTGGGACTGGTGGCGGTCGGCGTGGGCTGCCTTGAGTATGTCTTCGATCGCGGGCAGGAAAAAGACTGGTTCGGCGATCCTTCGATCAGGTTTTTCGCCATCCTCGCGGTGGTGCTGCTCGTCATCTTCGTCTTCTGGGAATGGAACCACGAAGATCCGGTGGTCGATCTGAAACTGCTCCGCAACCGGAATTTTGGCACCGCGATCTTCCTGCAGTTCGTACTCGGCATGGTGCTCTTTGGCTCCACTGTGTTGATCCCGCAATTCCTTCAGGTGCTGCTGGGCTATACAGCAGAGCGCTCGGGCATGGTGCTGTCTCCTGCGGGATTCTGCATGATGGCGACGATGTTCATTGCCGGACGTGTGGTCGGCAAGATGGACCCGCGTCTGCTGGTTACCATGGCCTACATCGTCACCGCCATCGGCCTTTTCAATCTCACCCGGCTGGACCTCGATGTGAGCTTCGCGCAGGTCACACTGTGGCGCGTGTACCAGGTGCTGGGTCTGGCCTTCATCTTCATCCCCATCAGCACGCTGAATTACGTAGGGGTGCCGCGGGAGAAGAACAATCACATCTCCTCGTTCTCGAACTTCGCGCGCAACCTGGGCGGCAGCCTCGGCACCGCGCTGCTCACAACGTTTCTGGCGCGCAGCAGCCAGGTGTACCAGCAAAGTCTGGCCAGTCACGTCCGCCCGGATGGCCGGGTCTACCTCGACTACATGGCCCAGACCCAGGCGGGTCTCATGCGCCTGGGCCAGGGCTCTAGCAGCGCAGCGCAGCTTGCCTATGCCCGCGCCTACCAGCAGATGCTGCGCCAGGCCTCGATGCTCAGCTATAAAAATGCGTTCTTCATTCTCAGCGTCACCATCCTCTGTCTCTCGCCTCTGCCGTTCATCATGCGGCGCCCGCCGAAGATGTTGAAGCCGGCTGTCGATGCCGGCCACTGAGGCGGGGCACTGAGACTCGCTGAGCCGCTTGCTCCTGCTACACTCATAAGTTTTCCGAAAGCTGATTTTTGGGGAGTGCAGAGGATGGCCGGGATCGAGCGCGTGGGAGTAGTCGGTGCTGGAACGATGGGCAATGGCATCGCCCATGTCTTTGCCCGCGGCGGCTTCCCGGTGGTGCTGACAGAGGTGGAACAGACGGCCCTCGACCGCGGTCTGACCACCATCGAGAAGAATCTGTCGCGCGAAGTTGCGAAAGGCAAGCTGACGCAGCCAGACGCCGATGCCGCGCGGGCGCGTATCACGGCCACGCTTGATCGTAAGGCGCTCTCCGGATGCGACCTGGTGGTGGAGGCGGCGACGGAGCGCTTCGCCATCAAAGAGGCGCTCTTTCAGGAACTGGATGCTTTGCTGGGCGCGGACGCGATCCTCGCCTCGAATACCTCGTCGATCTCCATAACCAAGCTCGCCGCCACCACCGGGCGTCCAGACCGCGTCATTGGCATGCACTTCTTCAATCCGGTGCCGGTGATGCAACTGGTGGAGGTGATCCGCGGACTGCAGACCTCGCAGGCGACTTTCGATGCGGTGAAGATACTTTCCGAGCGGCTGGGCAAGACGCCGGTTGAGGTCAACGATGCCGCCGGCTTCGTCTCGAATCGCGTACTGATGCCGCTTTTGAATGAGGCGATGTTCGCCGTAATGGAGGGTGTGGCTACACCCGAGGCAGTCGACCAGGTCTTCCAACTCGGAATGGCGCATCCAATGGGTCCATTGACCCTGGCGGATTTCATCGGACTGGATGTCTGCCTGGACATCATGCGCGTACTGGAAGAGGGCCTGGGCGATCCGAAGTATCGCCCCTGCCCGTTGCTCATCCGCATGGTGGACGCAGGCTGGCGGGGACGGAAGTCAGGCAAGGGATTTTTTGAATATCCGCAGAAGTAGTAAGCATAGAGACCAAGATAGACAAACCCAGAAAGATGCAGACAAACGCAGCGGGCATTACATTCACCATAGGCGTTCTTCTCAGGGTTAGCAGCTTTTCCTGTCTGCCTTCGTCTGCTTTTGTCTGTAGCGGTCTGTTGTTGTCTTCCAGGAGCGATTCATGGACGCACTCAGCATAGGCGCGGTGCGCGCCGCCGAGCAGGTGGCGCAGACGCATGGCATCACGGTCAGCAATGC
>DASXGY010000054.1:0-10723 GCA_036488835.1 Acidobacteriaceae bacterium | reverse complement strand
CCCGGAACTCTCTATCTCAGCTTGGTCTCTGTCTTCCCGCCAACCTACCGCGACCGCAAAGATGGCCTGCGCCCCGACTTGATGGAGAAGCTCGCTGCCATGCACCCAAAGTTCTTGCGGCTGCCGGGCGGCAATTATCTGGAAGGCGATCACATCCCCGAGCGCTTCGAGTGGAAGAAGACCATCGGACCATGGGTCGATCGACCGACCCACGTCAGCCCTTGGAACTACCACTCATCCGACGGCATGGGCCTGCTCGAATTCCTCGAGTGGTGTGAGGACCTGAAGATCCAGCCGGTGCTCGCAGTCTATGCCGGCTACTCCATGAAGCAGGAGCATGTGGAACCCGGCCCCGAACTCGAGCCATACGTGCAGGACGCGCTCGACGAGATCGAATATGTGACCGGCGACACCAACACCAGGTGGGGCGCGCAGCGCGCAAAGGATGGCCACCCTTCTCCTTTCCCGCTCACCTACGTCGAGATTGGCAATGAAGACTGGTTCGACCGCTCGCACAGCTATGACGGCCGCTATGCGCAGTTCTTCAAAGCAATCAAGGCTCGCTACCCGCAGCTCCAGATCATCGCCACCACCCCGGTGAAGAGCGTGAGGCCGGACGTTATCGATGACCACTACTATCGCAGCGCAACCGAGTTCTTCAACGATACCCACCACTACGACAAGACCGACCGCAGTGGGCCAAAGATCTTCGTCGGCGAGTGGGCGACCCGCGAAGGGGCACCGACACCAAACATGGGTGCGGCGCTGGGCGATGCGGCCTGGATGACCGGCCTGGAGCGCAACAGCGATCTCATTGTGATGGCGTCGTATGCGCCGCTTCTGACCAACGTGAATCCGGGCGCCTTGCAGTGGGACACGGACTTGATCGGCTATGACGCAGTAAACAGCTATGGGTCGCCAAGCTACTATGCGCAGGTGATCTTCGCTGGACACCTCGGCAATGAGGTGCTCGGGGCCCAAATCAGTGGTACCCAGACAAGCGGTAACCAGACGAGCGGCGCCCCACCCCGCTTCTTCGTCTCCTCCACTCGCGACTCGGCAACAGGCACCATCCATCTGAAGCTGGTGAACGGCGCGTCCACATCGCAGACGGTCCGCGTCCACCTGAGCGGGGTGGCAGAGGTCAACAAGCAGGCACAGTTGACAACGCTGCGCGGCAACACCCCCGAGGAGACCAACAGCATCACCGATCCGGGACTCATCCTGCCCATCACGAGCACCATGCACAACGCGGCAACCAGCTTCGATCACACCATGCCGCCCTACAGCATCCAGGTGCTCGACATCCAGACGAAATAGAAGGAACCTGCGCTCGCAACAGGCTCGAACGACGGAGGCTGAGCGGATTCACCATAGGTGTATCCCAGAGCCGAAACAGTTCACGCGGCTTTTCCGTCAAGAAAAGCCGCTCCGCTCGAAAATCGGTGGAACATCGTAATGGTGAATCCGCTCTACAATCCACACATGGCGGATGGCGTCAGTCTCCCCACTCGAGTTCAGGTCGTCGATTCCCACACTGCCGGCGAGCCCACCCGTGTTGTGATCGCGGGCGGTCCGCCGCTCGCCGAAGACAGCCTCCAGTCGCGGCTGGAGAGACTTCGCTCCCGATACGATAGCTTTCGCAGAGCCGTCCTCTATGAGCCGCGCGGCTCCGAAGTGATCGTCGGCGCCCTGCTCTGCGCGCCGCACCATCCCACAGCCGTAGCCGGTGTTATCTTTTTCAACGACGTGAGCTATCTCGGCATGTGCGGCCACGGCTCTATCGGGCTGATCGCGACCCTGGCGCATCTGGGCCGTCTTGCGCCCGGAGTTCATCGCATCGAGACACCGGTGGGACTCATCTCGGCCACGCTACACCCGGACGGTGCGGTTTCGATCACCAACGTGCCCAGCTATCGCTATCGCAGCTTGGTGAAAATCGAAGTCCCGGAATATGGCACCATGCACGGCGACATCGCCTGGGGTGGAAACTGGTTCTTCCTGGTCGCAGACCACAATCTCTCCTTGTACATCGAAAACCGCGAGGCCCTGATGACCGCAGCCGTCGCGGTCCGGCGGGCGCTGGAAACCTCAGGTATTCGCGGTGAAGCCGGTGCCGTGATTGACCACATCGAGTTCACCAGCCCCCCCGAAGACCCCGCGAACTCCGGCCGCAACTTCGTCCTCTGTCCCGGCGCGGCCTTTGATCGCTCGCCATGCGGCACCGGCACCAGCGCAAAAATGGCTTGCCTGTATGCCGATGGCAAGCTCACCCCCGGCCAGACATGGCGTCAGGAAGGCATCCTCGGCACTGTCTTCGAAGGTTCTATAAGTGTCTCTGGCGATGTTGTGACTCCCACCATCAAAGGCTCCGCCTACATCACCGCAGAGAGCACGCTGCTCTTCGACGAGCGCGATCCATTTCGCGGAGGAATCCAGTTTTGACCAGCGCCTTCGACGTGGTGATCGTCGGCGCCGGCATTGCCGGGTGTGCTTGCGCGCGCGAGCTGGCGGAAGCCGGCGTGCAGGTCGCCATCATTGAGCGCAACTCTCCCGGCAGTGGCGCGACTTCGGCCGGCATGGGCCACATCGTTGTCATGGACGATTCCCCCGCGCAGCTCGCCCTGACGCACTACGCACGATCGCTATGGCAGAAGCTGACGGCAGAGTTTCCTGCCGCGGTGGAGTATGAAGAACGCGGCACGCTGTGGATCGCCGCAGATGACGAGGAGATGGCGCAAGTGCGCGCCAAGCATCTCGTCTGCGCGCGTGCCGGAATCCGCAGTGAGGTGCTGGACGCCGCAGCGTTAGCCGAAGCCGAGCCGCGTCTTCGACCCGGATTAGCTGGCGCATTGCTGGTGCCCGACGACGCCGTACTCTATCCGCCGGCCGCCGCTCTGTCTTTCCTGCAGGCAGCGCAACGTTCTGGCGCGCGCCTCATCCGCGCCACCGTCGCCAGGGCAAAAGCCGGTGCAGTGACACTGAGCGACGGCACGACGCTGGCCAGCGACCACATCGTAATAGCAACCGGTATCGATACAAATATAGTTCCATGGGTGCGCCTGGAAACACGCAAAGGGCACCTCGTCATCACCGACCGCTATCCTGGATTCGTGCGTCATCAGCTCGTCGAGCTCGGCTATCTGAAGAGCGCGCATTCCACCGTCTCCGACTCTGTCGCATTCAACGTCCAGCCGCGCATCACCGGGCAGTTGCTCATCGGCTCCTCGCGTCAATACCGGCAGGAAGATCCGGCTGCCAACACGAACATCGTCGCCACCATGCTCCGCCGCGCCTATGAGTACATGCCGCAACTGGCTTCGCTCTCCGCCACACGCGTTTGGACCGGGTTCCGCGCAGCCACTTCCGATAACCTCCCGCTGATCGGTCCCACACACGACCCAACCCTCTACCTGCTTGCAGGCTTCGAAGGCCTGGGCATCACCCTTGCGCCGGCAGCCGCGCGGCTGCTCGTCGATCATCTGCTCGCACGAAAAAGCGCCATCGACCCCACTCCCTACCTTCCGCAGCGCATGACGCGCCCGGAGACCATTCTTGCCTGACTCCGTCACCATCACCCTCAATGGCAACTCAATCAAGCTGCCAGCCGGCACCGTTGTCAGCGCGGCTCTCCTCACCGCAGGCCTTCCCTGCCGCAGATCGACCACCGGCCAACCGCGCACCGCGCTCTGCGGGATGGGCATCTGCTTCGACTGCCGTGCCACCGTCGATGGCGTCCTCCACCGGCGCACCTGCCAGTTGCTCTGCCACTCCGGCATGACCATAGAAACGCAATGAGTACGGATATCCAATGAGCACCGACGCGGAAGTGCTCGTCATCGGTGCGGGACCCGCCGGCATCACCGCTGCGACGACGGCAGCGCTGCACGGGAAACAAGTCCTGTTGCTCGACGACAACCTTGCACCCGGCGGCCAGATCTGGCGCGAGCCGACCACTGCGCAGCCCGAAGATCCCGACGACGCCAAACGAAAGACACTGCTGGCCCTCCGCGTCTCTGGCGCCCGCGTCTTCTCCGGCTGGCGCGTCTTCGATGCGCCCCGGCCGTACACTTTGCGCGCTATATGTGACAACGGCAGTGACGTTCACACGACAGACATCTCCTATGAGCGTCTGGTCCTGGCAACCGGCGCGCGGGAACGCTTTCTTCCCTTCCCCGGCTGGACGCTGCCCGGCGTCTTCGGTGCGGGCGGCCTGCAGGCGCTGGCGCAGGGAGGATTCTCTGTCACCGGCAAGCGCATCGTTATCGCTGGGACCGGCCCGCTGCTCCTGGCTGTGGCAGCGCACCTGCGGCAGATGGGCGGCCGCGTCACGATGGTTGCCGAGCAGGCCAGCCGCCGTCAGCTCGCACGCTTCAGCGCATCCCTCTCGCGACGCCCGGGAAAGTTGATCGAAGGTCTGCAGTATCGCGCCGCATCTGGAGGCAGCAAATACAAGCCCGGATGCTGGCCGCTGGCCGCCTTGGGCAAGGAGAAGGTGGAGGCCGTGCGCCTCACTGACGGACAGCGTACCTGGGAGGAGCCGTGCGAGCTCTTCGCCTGCGGCTTCCATCTAGTGCCCAACACCGAGCTGGCTGCGCTGCTGGGCTGCGCGCTACGCCATGGCTTCATCACGGTCGATGATGTGCAACAGACTTCCATCGGCAACATCTTCGCTGCCGGTGAGCCCACCGGAATCGCCGGCCTCGAATCCGCCTTGATCACAGGTACCATCGCCGGTCTTGCTGCCGCGGGAAAGCTCGAAGAGGCAAAGGCGCTGCTGCCGCGTCGAAAAAGAATGCAGCGATTTGCGGATCAGCTTCACGCAGCCTTCGCGCTGCGTCCTGAGCTGCTTACCCTCGCACAACCGGATACCATCGTCTGCCGCTGCGAGGACGTGACCTACCAGGCGCTGACCGCGTATGAAAACTGGACCGATGCCAAGCTGCAGACACGGTGCGGCATGGGACCATGTCAGGGACGCGTCTGCGGTCCAGCCACGGAGGCGCTCTTCGGTTGGCACACATCCCCCGTCCGCCCACCGCTCTTCCCGGTTCCGCTTTCTGCTATGGCCGCCTGCCCCATCGAGAAAGACACAATCGACAGATAGGAGTTCGCAATGCAGTGGAATAGCGTAATGCCCGCGATGACGACCGCCTTTCATCCAGATCTCTCCATTGATCACGAGTTCATCTCCCGGCATGCCCACTGGATGTTGGCGAACGGATGCACCGGCCTGGTCATGCTGGGCTCACTCGGCGAAGGTGCCACCCTCAACCAGGACGAGAAGATCTCGGTCCTTCGCAACATCACTGCGAGCGCAGCTGGTCGCGCACCGGTGGTGGCGGCCATATCGGCACTCTCCACCGCAGGCGCCGTCCGGCTGGCCAAGGAGTCGGAGCAGGCAGGCTGCGCTGGCCTGATGGTGCTGCCACCCTACCTCTACTCCAGCGATTGGCGCGAGATGCGGACGCATGTCTCTGCCATCCTCGCCGCCACACCGCTCTCCTGCATGCTCTACAACAATCCGATTGCATACCAGACCGACTTTCTTCCCGAACAGATTGCTGAGCTCGCCACACTGCACCAGAACCTCCACGCCGTGAAGGAATCGAGCGCCGACATTCGCCGCGTCGCTGCCATCCGCAGCCTGCTGGCGGACCGTCTCAGCATTCTCGTGGGCGTGGATGACGCAGTCGTGGAGGGCGTCAGCGCAGGCGCCGTGGGCTGGATTGCGGGCTTGGTCAACGCATTTCCCGCCGAGTCGGTCGCGCTCTTCCATCTGGCGCAGACGGGCAAGCGAGAGGAAGCGTTTGAACTCTACCGCTGGTTCCTGCCGCTGTTACGAATGGACACGGTTCCGAAATTCGTGCAGCTCATCAAATATGTACAGCAGGAGGTGGGCGTCGGCTCGGCACGCGTGCGTCCACCCAGGCTGGAGCTCGCAGGGGATGAGTTGAGCGACGCCCGTCAGAAGCTGCGGCATGCGCTCGCAACCCGTCCACGTTTGACGACGACCAGTTTCACCGAGTCCGTTGGAGCACGGGCGTGAGCCCGCACGGGAGCACGGACGTGAATCCCTACACCAACCTCACCGGCGTCTCGCTCATCGCTGGCCGTCCCGGCCATCGGCACGACGAAAGCTTTCGCGCATACCAACCTTCCGACGGCCGCGCGCTCGACCCTTGGTATGTGTCGGCCAGCGACTCCGAAGTCGATGAGGCAGTAGAGTTCGCAGCAGCGGCAGCGCCGGCCCTCGCGGCCACTTCTGGTCCAGACCGCGCAACCCTGCTCCGCGCGATGGCTGACGGTATGGATGCGGCGGCGGCGGCGCTGGTCGACCGGGCGCATCTGGAGACTGCGCTTCCACGTCCGCGGTTGACCGGCGAAGTCGCCCGCACCAGCAACCAACTTCGGCTATTCGCAAATGTTGTCGCGGAGGGCTCATGGGTCATGGCGTGCATCGATACTGCCGATCCCGGGCGTACACCACCCAGGCCGGATATCCGTTCCATGCTGCGCCCTCTCGGTCCCGTAGCGGTCTTCGGCGCCAGCAACTTCCCTATCGCGTTTTCAGTTGCCGGCGGCGACACAGCCTCCGCGTTGGCTGCAGGCAACCCGGTCATCGTCAAGGCCCACCCCGCGCATCCCGGAACCAGCGAGCTGGCCGGTCGTGTGCTCACCCGCGCAATCCAGTCCTGCGGATTCCCTGCTGGCACATTTTCTCTGCTCTTCGACGCTGGCACACGTGTCGGATCGGCACTCGTGCGTCATCCGTTGATGCGCGCCGTGGGCTTTACTGGCTCGTTCAAAGGCGGACGCGCACTGATGGATCTGGCTGCTGCGCGACCCCAGCCGATTCCCATCTATGCCGAGATGGGCAGCGCCAATCCGGTCTTCGTCCTGCCTCGCGCACTTCACGAGCGCGGTGATTCGCTCGCCACAGGCCTGCACACCTCGTTCACGCTCGGCGGCGGCCAGTTCTGCACCAAACCAGGTCTCGTCTTTCTCGACACACCGGAAGCACCGTTTCTCGCGAAGCTCAGAACGCTGACCGCCCATGACCCGGGCTTCGCTCTGCTATCTCCCGCAATAGCGGAAACCTACAGCAAAGGCCTTCAAGAGCGATCCATGCTGCACACAACCGAGGGACAGCGGCCGGCCTCAGGCTTTGCCGCACAGGCGGCGCTGCTGGAGATGGATTACACCACATTCGCCGCCAACCCAGCGCTCCACCACGAGCTCTTTGGACCATCGACCTTGCTCATCACCAGCACAAATCGCGAACAGATGCTGGCTGCTGCGCGCGCTCTGGACGGACACCTCACGGCGACCATCCTCGGAACCGAAGACGACCTGCGCGAATACAAGGAACTGATCGCGATCCTCGAAACCAAGGTCGGCCGCGTCATCTTCAATGGCTTCCCAACCGGTGTGGAAGTGACCCACGCGATGGTGCACGGCGGCCCGTATCCGGCAACCTCAGACGGGCGCTCCACTTCCGTCGGCAGTCAGGCCATCCTGCGCTTTGCGCGCCCCGTCTGCTACCAGAACCTGCCGCAGGATGCGCTTCCCGCGGAGTTGAAAGACGACAATCCGCGGAAGATTGCGCGTCTATGGAACGGCGCCTGGCAGGCTCCATAGGCCTTGGTTCCAGAATGGTCCAGCCTCGCTGAATTTTGCCATAACACTTCACTCAATTCGCTACACTTGAAATAGGACGAATACAAATTCCCAGGCCACGCGCCTTGGGCGCGAGAGCGGCATCTGTTCGGTTTTCGGCAGACTCGCTCCGTAAGTCCTTTAACAAGACATTTTTAGAGGTAAACCCTCTGGAATGACATTTTTAGCCCTCGGGAGAGCCGCTAAATATCTCATTCCGCAATGCTTACAGCACAGGCTCCCGCACCGGGGAGGGGGGTACCCCTGCTGCTTTGCTAGACATCGGCACGCCTCACAAGGCGGCGCGGCGGCGCACCACGAGATAGATGGGCACGCCGCTGGCAACGATCAGCAGCCCCGGCCATGTCGTCGTCGCGCGATACGCGAAGAGCACGACAAGAATGATGGTCGCGCCTGCAATGTACAACGCCGGAAGCCATGGATAGCCCCAGGTACGGTAAGGACGGTTCGCGTCCGGCCGGGTCCGGCGCAGCCGAAACAGGCCGGCCACGGTGAGGATGTAGAACAGCAGCGCCGCGGAGATCACGTAGTCCAGCAGATTGCTGTAGAGATTGCCGTAGGCTCCGGTCACGCGGTTGTGCGTACGCGGTAAAACCAGAAAGGCCGACCAGAAACATTGCATCGCCAGTGCCCATCCGGGAACGCGCGCGCGATTCAACAAGCCGGCGCGGCGGAAGAAGAGTCCATCCTGCGCCATCGCGTAGCAGGCACGTCCGCCGGCCAGTGTCAGTGCATTCACCGTGCCGAACGTCGACACCATGATGAGGATGGCCATCGCTACACCGCCAAGCCCTGGCAGAGCCGCGTCCACGGTCAGCGTGGCCACGCGATCCTGCGGCGCAGTCTGGATCGCGTGCATCGGCAGCGCCGCCAGATAGCAGAGATTGCAGAGCAGGTAGAGAACAATGACGCTCGACGTGCCGATCGCCAGCGCGAGCGGGAGGTTGCGCTTTGGATTGCGCACCTCTGCCGCAACGAAGGTGATGTCATGCCAGGAATCTGCGGAGAAAAGCGATCCCGTCTGTGAGACACAGAGCGCAACGAATAGTCCAAACGCGGTGGTCGCCTCCAGCCCGTGAATCGGCGTCACATTCACCGGATGCCAGGGCGCCGCAAAGTTAGCGCGAAGCACTGCCGGCCGTAGAAACGCGACAACCGCACCCAGGACCAGCAGCGCGGCCATACCTCCCAGCTTGGCGACGGTGAAGACGTTCTGGATGCGCTTGCCCCACTCCACGCCATAGCAGTTGAACACGGTGATAAGAACGATGATGACGATGGCCAGAAGCTGTGCGGTCGAGAGCGAGAGTGCATATCCCGGCAGCACATGGACCGGGGCAATCAGATACTTGTCCTCACGTATCGATGGAAAGAGTATCCCGCTGAAGCGTGCGAAGGCGATGCCTACGGCGGCGATGGTGCCGGTCTGGATGACGGTGAGCAGCGTCCACCCATACAGAAATCCGAGCAGCGGCGAGAAGGCTTCCCGCAGGTAGACATACATGCCGCCGGCTTCGGGCATCATCGCAGCCAGCTCGCCATAGGAGAGCGCGCCCGCAAATGTCAGCACACCCGTGATCACCCAGGCCACCAGCAGCCAACCCGCACTGCCCACCTGCCGCGAAATCTCCGCGCTGACAATGAAGATGCCCGAGCCCACCATGATGCCGGCGACCACCATCACCGAATCAAACAAACCCAACGCCTGCCGAAATTCTGTCGGCGGTGTTGTCCCTTGTTGCGTCACGAGCGGCGTGGTTGGCTGCATCCCTGCGGTTTCCCTCTGTTGGAGATCATTTTGAGCGACCGCTTAAGCTTACGGCCTGCCGCGGCAACAAGCGCACTACGGATGAAGGAGAATCACGCAGGTCAAGGCGGCTGGCGATCAAGGGTGAGGTGCGGACGCGAGGTTCTCTACAATCGTCCGGATTGGAGAAGGCTGGGCCACGCCCTGTCCGCTTCTGATAGAAAGTACGGTGGATAAGATACGACTTGCCCCCGCCAATGGTGAACCAAAGATGACACCGCACCCTCCGATTCGAGCACCACGTGGCAACACCAGGACCGCCCGCGGCTGGATTCAGGAGGCAGCCAAACGGATGTTGATGAACAATCTCGATCCTGAGGTTGCTGAGAAGCCCGAGGAACTCATCGTTTATGGCGGCCGTGGCAAGGCCGCACGCAATTGGGAGTGCTATCACAGAATTGTCGAAACGTTGGATAGGTTGGGAAATGAAGAGACGCTTCTGGTGCAGTCGGGCAAACCTGTCGGCGTTGTCCAGACACATCGGCTGGCACCACGAGTTCTCATCGCGAACTCGAATCTGGTACCGCGGTGGGCAAACTGGGAAGAGTTTGACCGTCTCGACGCCGCTGGCCTCATGATGTACGGGCAGATGACGGCCGGGTCCTGGATTTACATCGGGACACAAGGCATTCTGCAAGGCACCTACGAAACATTCAAAGCAGCGGCGAAGCAGCACTTCAACGGCACGCTGGCAGGCACAATCACTGTCACGGCCGGACTGGGTGGCATGGGCGGAGCCCAGCCCCTGGCGGTCAAATTGGCCGGGGGCGTTAGCATCTGCGTTGAGATAGACCCGACACGCATTGAGCGGCGGTTGAAGACAAGGTATTTGGATCAGGCGACCAACTCGTTGGATGGAGCGATCGGCATGGCGCGACAGGCGAAGCGAAACAAGAGTGCCCTTTCGATCGGTCTTCAGGGCAATGCGGCGGAGGTTCTGCCGGCTATGGTCGCGTCTGGCTTCACACCCGACCTGGTTACTGACCAGACAAGCGCGCACGATCCAATGTGGGGTTATCTTCCTCCGGCACAGATCGACGAAGACCTGAATGCTCTCCGTACTCACAATCCCTCGGCTTATATGGAGCGCGTGCGCGCCGCCATGGGTCAACACGTGCAGGCGATCCTAGAGATGCAGCGACGCGGGGCAATCGCATTTGACTATGGCAACAACCTGCGGACACAGGCAAAGGAGGCTGGCATCACGGATGCCTTTAGCTATCCCGGATTTGTGCC
>DASXGY010000026.1:0-5855 GCA_036488835.1 Acidobacteriaceae bacterium | reverse complement strand
ACATAATTCCATCGGCACACGTCGTAAGCTGCTGGTTCCGGCTGCTGCGCGGCCTTCGCCAATGCTGCTGCGCCGTTGGCATCCAGCATTTCATCCGCATCCAGCACTACGATCCAGTCGCATCGGCTCTGGCAAAGTACGGTGTTTCTGGCTGCGGCGAAGTCCCCATTCCAAGGTACGGGGATGATTTCTGCAGCAAACGATCGCGCGATCGCGGCCGTGTCGTCCGTTGATCCGGTATCCCCGATCACGATCCGATCCACCACCTGCCGGATGCTGCCGAGACAACGAGCCAGGTTGACGGATTCGTTCTTTACGATCATCTGAAGTTCAATGCTTTGACGGGACATGCTTTGACGAGACATGGCGTGGCGGGCGGGATCACTCGATCACTGGATCAGGGATCTGAGGCTTCTTCAACACTTCGGCACGATCGCCACTCCTCATTAGGGCGTTTCTCCGAAATCCGGTTACGAAGGTCAGGCTTGCGGGCTGCTGCAAGGGATACCAACAGGCTGTGGGGCGGATTCGCTGACGGCAGCGGAAGAGTCGTAAATCAAGTTCCCCTCCCCGGTGGCTGCCAATGGGAAGGTCTACATCTCCACCGGGCACGACCTGACGACGGTTACGAATGCGCGCGGAGAAGTGGATGTGTATGGCTTGAAGTAGCGGCTGCGGTTCAGCGTAGTTCCGGACTGTCGCCCCTGACGGCGAGAACGGGACAGAGAGCGTGCGAGGCGAGGTTATAGGCCAACGGGCCGGGCAGGTGGGAGGACAGATGCGGGTGGGTGGTTCTTGGCACACCCACGACGATCAGTTGAACGCTGCGTTTCTGTGCAGCCTCCAGAATCATCGTCTCAGAGGGTCCGAACTCGACCAGGAATTCCGGTTCCACGCCCTGGTCGCTCTGTGGCCAGCCAAGCTCGAGAAGACGCATGCGACAAAAGGCATCGGCAGACATTCGGGTCGAAAGCGGCTCGATCCAGACGTCTTCGGCAACGTGGAAGACATGCAGTTTGGCGCCATAGGCCTTTGCCAACGCATAAGCGTAGTTCATTCCTCGCCTGGAGTCCGGAGAGAAATCCGTGGCAAAGAGCATGGATTTCAGGTGCACCTCTGCCTCCGGGTCGACGGACGCCTCCGGTCCGATCAGCAGTGCGGGGCACGCTGCCGCTCTGGCGATTGCTTCGTCCATGGGCGGTGAGAGCAACTTGTGAATGCCGTGTCTTCCATGACTCCCAGCCACGATCAGGTCGATGCTGTGCTTGTCCACCAGCGCGGAGATCACGGCGGTAGGATCGCCGTGATCCAGGATGACCTGGAAGGAAATGTCGTTGAAATGAGCGCTTGCCAGGAGGCCCTTGATTCGCTGCTCGGCGACCTGCTTCATCTGAAGCAGGGTTGGATCGAGCTGGTTCGGTTCTATATGCGCGTACTCATCCGCGTGAATCACGTGGGCAACATAGATGGTGGAAGCGAAGCGGCGGGCGATGGCGGCGGCGTAGGGGAGGGCCATGGCAGAAGTCCGGGAGAAGTCGGTGGCGAAGAGAATTCGCTCGAACCGGATTGGAATGTCGTCAGTGGGCCCGGATGCCTGCGGCATAGGAGAGATTCCCCTTTAGGTAGGATGGTGTTTCGGGTGAGCGGGTATTCCGCCTTGCGGCGCCACGGGCAGTGGCACAACGAACTGCGCCAGCGGCTCGCGGGCATGCGGCGACGTGATCATGACGAGGCGGTCATCTGCCTGCAATACGGTTTCCGGGTGAGGCAGTAGCACATGTTCCCGCCGCATGACGGCGATGATCTCGAACGGGTATGCATTCAGCTGTTGGTAAAGCGCCGCGATGCTCTTGCCGAGGATGGGGCTGTCTTTCTTCACCTGTGCCATGGTGAGTTCCTGTTTGCCCGGGAGATCGAACTTGATCCTCGATTGCAGAAGTCGCAGCAGATCAATATGGCCTACCTGGTCGGTGAATGGAAGATTTCTCTTCCCCAACAAGCCCAGCGCGATCTGGATATGCTCCCGATAATGCGCGGCGGAGTCCCGGCGAGTGGGAACCTGGCCTTCATAGAGGCTGCGGTATTTCAGTCTGGAGGAGAGCCTGTCCTGGAGCAGGTAACTGATCATCACCGCCATTCCCGCGGGCACAAGCAGGTGATAGCCACCGGCCATTTCGGTGACCATCAACATGGTGGCGACCGGTACACGAGCCGCAGCACCGAAGACCGCTGCCATTCCCACGACGACGAAGACCGCGGGAGGCTGATGCAGAAGGATGGCGAAACTGCCTCCCAGCATGGCCCCGATGAAGAGCGAGGGCGCGAAGACGCCTCCTGAGCCACCGGAAGAGACGGTCAGGGCGAAGGCCGCAATCTTTGCGAATACGAGAATCAGCAGGAGCCGCAGCGCAAGCTGGCCGTTGATGGCCAGTTGAATCCAGCCATACCCGCCCTGCAGCACCTGGGGAAGCCAAAGGGCCAGCAGGCCAACGCCGAGGCCACCGACCGCGGGTTTCGTCCACGGAGGAACCGGCAGCTTCCGGAATAGGTCGCGCACCCGATAAAAAACCACCGGCAGCACCGTACCGATGATTCCAGCGGCCAATCCCAGAGCAGCATACGAGGCATAGTCCGTGAACACGGGTGTGGCGATGTGCGGAATTTGAAAAAGCGGCCGGAAGCCAACGAACAGCCCGTTGACCGCGTAAGCGACCGCCGAGGAGCACATGGTGTAGAGAAGCGCTCCAACCTCGAACTCCATATCGCCGTACAGGACCTCGATGGCGAAGACGGCGGTTCCCATCGGTGAGCGGAAGATGGCCGACAATCCAGCGGCCATACCGGCCAGCAGCAGGAGGCGGCGCTGCTCTTCAGTATGGTGGGTGAGGCGGGCATAGTACGAGCCAAGTGCGGCGGTGATCAGCGCGATCGGGCCTTCGCGACCCGCTGCGCCGCCAGAACCGATGGTGATGGCGGAGGCCACCATCTTGATAGGTGCGACCACGGGACGGATGATGCCCTCGTGACGATGGAACGCATTGACGGCGGCGTCGGTGCCGTGACCCTCTGCTTCCGGCGCAAAGCGGTAGACGAGAAATCCCGACAGCAGGCCACCCAATGTGGTCGCAACGGGAATGAGCAATAGGCCGTGCGGTCCGATGTGTTGGATGAGGCCACCGGCGCTCTCCAGTCCCGGTGCTTGATAGCCCGCGAGCCGGTACAGGAATACCCGATCGCAAACCCGCAACAGCCACGTGAATAACTGCGCACTCAGGGCTCCTGCTACGCCAAGAAAAGCCGATTCCAGGAGGAGTCGTGGCTCGCCTTCATGCTGCAATGTCTGCATGTGTCCGGACTCCCGACTGCTGAAACGCGTCCCACGCCTTCCCTGATCGAGGAGTGTGCCCAGGAGGTTTATATTTGTCCCGCATCTGTCGTGATGCAGTTTCAGAGAGGTATGGGTGGCCGAATGTCGGTGCGGCCTTCAATTTCAAGAGGCGGCGTCGCTGGAGTTGATCCAAACAGGATTTCTTCTATGGCTGCCGATTTCGCAAGGTGACCGGATATCGGACCTGGAAGTGATGAAGGATCTCCGGGCAGTCGTAGAATGGGAGTGCGATGTTGATTACTGTTGCGGATCTTCAGCTTGATCCTGTCGAGTTTGACCAGCACTTTCCTACGGATGCGATCGAGTACGGGCCGGACATCCGGCAGGTGGGCGTCCTGGATGCGAAGGGGCGCGCGGACCTGATCGAGGAGCACCGGGGGCACAGGCAGGTGGTGCCGGATATCCGGGTTCGAGGCGACTACTCCGGCCACTTTGAGATGCCCTGCGCGCGGTGCGTGGAAACGGTGGAGCACCCGCTGGAGGCGTCGTTCGACCTGCTGTACCGGCCGATCGGGGTGGACGCGAGCGGGGCGGAGCGGGCCATCTCGACCTCCGAGACCGAGATCGGATACTATAACGGAGACGGTCTAGTGCTGGAAGACGTCTTGCGCGAGCAGGTGTTGTTGTCCCTGCCGGAGAAGACCCTTTGTCGCGCGGACTGCAAGGGGCTTTGCCCAGGCTGTGGCCGGAACCTGAATACAGAGGAATGTTGCTGCGAATCGACGGAAGCCGATCCGCGGTGGAGTGCTCTGTCAGACCTGCGCAGCAAGATCAAGTCTTAGAAGCACGAGGCCGGGAGACCGGCGCCGCGACGGACGAAGCAGCACCGCGGGCGCCTGTTGATGGCCGGATCGAAAGGAATCTGTCATGCCGAATCCGAAGCGGCGCCACTCCAAGGCCCGCACCTCCAAGCGTCGCGCCCACGATGCGCTGACTCCCACCGGCCTCTCCGAGTGTCCGAACTGCCACGAGCGCAAGCTGCCCCACCGCGTCTGCGCCAAGTGCGGCTATTACAAGGGCCACGAAGTGCTCGAGGCGAAGGAAGCTTAGGACACCGCTGGTGCCCCCGCTGACGGACATCGCTCTGGATGCCATGGGCTCGGACCTCGCACCCGGTCCGGAGATTCGCGGAGCCATTCTTGCCTGCCGTGCCTTTCCCGTTCGCGTTCACCTGATCGGTCCTGAGGCACAGCTGCGCGCCGGTCTCGGCGTGCTGGGCCGTCGTGTGTCTATCGATATTGTCCATACGGACGAGTGGATCACGATGGACGACAAGGCCGCGAAGGCGGTTCGCGAGAAGCGCAACAGCACCATGCGGCTGGGCCTGAAGATGGTGAGGGAGCGGAAGGCTGCCGGGTTTGTGACCGCGGGCAACACCGGCGCGGCGATGGCCTCCGCCAAGATGGTGCTGGGTGCGCTGCCCGGCGTGGATCGCCCGGCGCTGGCCATGCCGCTGCCTACGACTACCGGGTCGCCGTGCGTGCTGCTGGATGTGGGCGCAAACGTCGACTGCAAGGTGCAGAACCTGGCACAGTTCGCCATCATGGGCTCGATGTATGCCCGCTCCGTGTTGATGATCGAAAAGCCGCGGGTGGGACTGCTCTCGATTGGCGAAGAAGAGAGCAAAGGCAACGAGCTGACGCGTGAGGCGCTGCAGGTAATGAAACAGCTGCCGATTCGATTTATCGGCAATGTGGAGGGGCGCGACCTCTACAACGGCCACGCCGACGTGATCGTGTGCGACGGCTTTGTGGGCAACGTGGCGCTGAAGACCTCCGAGGGGCTGGGGCGCATGGTGCGCGAGATGCTGCGTGAGTCGCTGATGTCGACGGTGAGCGGACGCGCGGGAGCGCTGCTGGCGCGGCGCGGCTTCAAGGAGTTCAAGAAGCGCTTCGACCAGTCCGAGTACGGCGGTGCGCCGCTGCTGGGCGTGCGCGGACCCTGCATCATCACACACGGCTCAGCGGATGATCGCGCGATTCTGAACAGCATCCGGGTGGCGGCGGAGTTTGCTACGTCGGGCGTGACCGACCGGATCGAGCGCGAGTTCAGCGCGCCTACGGTTTCGTAACCATCTAAAGCATATAAACACGAACGCGGCGATTCGTCTGGGAGTTGTCTACCGTGCGTGTAGGATGGGGACCGTTTGCGGCTTCTCATTCGCGCGAGTGCCTTGACCAGCCGACCCATGATCTCCCCGAGATTTTCCGAGGTCTTGAAGCTATAGCGCAAAGGTATTCGCCATGAGTGCACTTAAGTTGGGTGATACTCTCTTGCCATGAAACTAGGGACACTTCAAGCGGGAAGGGGTGTCGCCTCGGTAGGAGTACTGCTGTTGCATACGGCCGATTATTTCAGCCAGGATCCTCGGTTTTGGATGCGGCCTGTTTTTTTGAATATCTTCTATTTCGGAAAGTACGGAGTTTCGTTCTTTTTCATCCTGAGTGGAATCGTTATCCTGCTCGCA
>DASXGY010000505.1:0-13508 GCA_036488835.1 Acidobacteriaceae bacterium | reverse complement strand
CCCCAGTAGTAGAGGTGAGGATATGTTTCGCCGGGATGCACCTTATGCCAACGGTAGATGTCCACCATGCGGTCGCGGCCGTCGACTTCAACGACTGGCGTGATGAGCGTGATGACGTGCGAGCGGATGTACTGGATGTACGGCGAGTCATCGACTGCGAGACGATAAGCCAGCTCCATCAGTGCGGTAGGCGCGCCGGTCTCGGGCGAATGGATGGTGCCGGTAATGTAGTAGACCGGCGTTGATTGCGCGATGAGCGGCGCGGCCTTGGCGTCATCCATGTCGAGAGTGCGCGGATCGGCGAGCTTCGCGAGGCGCTCGTCGTTTTCCTTTTGATGCGCAAGGAGCGATTCATCCGCGACGGCGACCGCGATCATCTCGCGCCCTTCTTCCGTATGGCCGATGGTGACGACGCGCACGCGTGGCGAAGTGGCGGCGAGGAGGCGGAAGTATTTGTAGACATCCTCCGCGTAGGGAAGCATGTCGGGCGCGCCGGAGACAGCACCGAGAACTTTGGCTGGCGTGGGCACGCTCTTCGAAGCTGGCAGATAATCTGTGAGCGGTGAATTGAACTCCGGGGCGGTGGTGTACTTGCGAATCGCCGCGGTATAGGACTCATCGATGGCCTGATGTGGATCGCGCGCATAGTCCGGGGCCTGGGCGAGAGCGAGAACGCTCGAGCAGAGCAGCGCCAGGACAGGGAGGAAGCGGAAGGAACGGGACATGAGGGCTACTCCGAAGAGGAAAAACTGAAAAGGTGACTCTACCGTGCGAATTAGGCGTGCGTCAGGGGGATATGTGGCGCTATTATGCGCCGACCACGATGCACTTTAGCTTTTTGCGCGCAGGGAAATTCTTCAGGGATAGAGGAGTGTGCGCTGCCAAGCCTGCGGCGTGCGCGTGTAAAGCATGCGATCGTGTAGGCGATCCGGACGGCTGCGCCAGAACTCGATAGTGCGGGCGTGGACAGCGAATCCGGTCCAATGGGGTGGCCGCGGAATCTCGCCAGGATAACGCTTCGCTAATTCGGCTGCGCGCGTTTCCAGGATTGTGCGGTCTGGGAGCGGGCGTGACTGATCCGAGGCGACGGCGCCAAGCTGGCTGCCACGGGCACGGCTGCGGAAGTAAGCATCGGCCTGGTGCGGCGAGACTTCGGACAACGGCCCTTCGATGCGGACCTGGCGGCGCAGCGACTTCCAGTGAAAGCAGAGCGCAGCGAGCGGGTTGGCATGGATCTCCAGGCCTTTGCGGCTCTGCGCGTTGGTGTAGAAGACAAACTCGCCATCCGAGCCTATTTCTTTGAGCAGAACCATACGGACGGACGGCGCCCCCGCTGACGTAGCGGTTGCGAGCGCCATGGCGTCGGGGTCGTTCGGCTCAAGCATCCGGGCTTCCCCGAGCCACGCAGCAAAGCAGGGAAGCGGATCCATGGCTTCTGCGGAGAAGGGATCCTGCGAGGGCAACAGCTCGGAATTCGCGCTCGTGTGCACGACACAAGTATTGTCGAGAGGAGGGGTGCGAGGCCAGCAGAGATTCTGCTCGGGAATTGACGGAGACCGGTTGCTGACGGTTTGTGCCTGCCATCGGGAAAGGTAACAGATATGGATACGAGTAGCCAGATTGATCTACGCAGCGACACCGTGACCAGGCCGACGGACGCAATGCGCCGCGCCATCGCCGAAGCAGAAGTTGGCGACGACGTCTACGGGGAAGACCCGACAGTGAACCGGCTGGAGCAGCGGGCGGCGGCGATCTTCGAAAAAGAAGCGGCGCTGTTCGTGCCGACGGGCACGATGGGCAACCAGATTGCCGTACGGCTGCACACACAGCACGGCCAGGAAGTGATCTGCGAGCGGCGTGCGCACATGGTGGACTGGGAGATGGCGATGGTCTCCGCCTTCAGCGGCTGCCAGTTGCGGCAAGTGGACGGTGAGCGCGGCGTGCTCTGCTGGGAGCGCATCGCTGCGGCGATTGCCGCGCCGATTTACTACCGCGCGCAGACCGGGATGATCGCGCTGGAGAACACGCACAACATGGCGGGCGGCACTGTGACGCCGCTTGCGGTGTTGGAAGAGGTGTGGGACGGCGCCAAAGAGCGCGGGCTGCCGGTCCACCTGGATGGAGCGCGGGTCTTTAACGCGGCCACGGCGCTCGGCATGCCGGTGTCTGCGTTGACGCGCGGTTTTGCCACGGTGATGTTCTGCCTGAGCAAGGGGCTATGTGCGCCGGTGGGCTCGCTGCTTGTCGGCTCGCGCGTGCTGATGGAGCGAGGCCGTTCGATCCGCAAGATGCTGGGCGGGGGCATGCGGCAGGCGGGCGTGCTGGCTGCGGCGGGTCTGATTGCGCTTGAAGAGATGCCGGCGCGATTGCACGAAGATCACGCCAACGCGCGGTGGATGGCCGAGCAGATTGCCGGGATGGGTGGCTGCCGGATCGATCTGGAGACGGTCCAGACGAACATCGTGATCTTCCGGCCCGAGGGCAAGACGGCGGCGCAGATCGTCTCTGGACTGAAGGCGCGTGGCGTGCTGTGCGGCACGGCGGGCGCAGACGAGGTGCGTTTCGTGACACACCGCGACGTGGACCGCGCCGCGTGCGAGAGGGCCGTATTCGCACTACGCGAAGTCCTTGCATAAGGAAAGCGATGAGGGCGGCAGGCATGCCTAAGCGGATCAAGCCGGCCAAGCTATCCGAGGAGGTGTAGGATGGAAGACTCCAAAAAGGCGAAGCAGCGATCCGGGACGAAGGAATCCAGGAAGGCACGATGAATCTTCTATTTACACAGAATGGAACTCCAAATCCCCGGGTAGCTCGTGGCCGTTCTTTCTATATAATAAAGGTACTATGCCCAAGTACTCGATCGTCGTCCCATTCCACAACGAGGAAGAGAATGTTACCGCGCTCTACGACCGTCTGAAGGCGGTGATGGAGACGGTCGGCGACAGCTTTGAGCTGGTGTTGGTGGACGACGGATCGAGTGACCGCAGCTACAAGCTGCTGGAGGAGATTGCCGCGGTCGACAGCCGCGTGCTGGTGGTGAAGCTGCGCCGCAACTTCGGGCAGACCTCCGCGCTGGCCGCGGGCTTCGATCACGCGCAGGGCGATTTTATCCTGGCCATGGATGGCGATCTGCAGCACGATCCGGAGGAGATTCCCAACTTTCTGGCCAAGCTCGAAGAGGGCTACGACGTAGTGAGCGGCTGGCGCAAGGAGCGCATCGACAACTTCGTGATGCGGCGCATTCCCTCCCGCTGTGCGAACTGGCTGATGGCCAAACTGAGTGGTGTGGATATTCACGATTTCGGTACGACTTTCAAGGCGTATCGGCGTGAGGTGATCCACAACATCCCGCTCTATGGCGAGATGCACCGCTTTATTCCAGCGCTGGCTTCGTGGTATGGCGCGAGCATCTGTGAAATTCCGATCAAAAACGTGAATCGCGAGCGCGGAAAGAGTCATTACGGCATCTCCCGTACCTTCCGCGTCTTCTTCGATCTGCTGACGATCCGTTTCCTCCTGAAGTACATGTCGCGGCCCCTGCACTTCTTCGGCAGCTTCGGCGCGCTCAGCATTCTGTTCGGCGGCTCGATCTCCGTATTCCTTGCCGCCTTGAAGGTGCTGACCCATCAGCATGTGATGGACCAGCATGGGCCGCTCTTCGTGGTTGCCGGCGTCCTGATCCTGGCTGGCATCCAGATGCTGGCCATCGGACTGCTGGGTGAATTGCAGGTCAGGCACTATCACACCGCACAACAGCGTTCGCCTTATACTGTCGACCGGCTGGTTCGCCTGCGCTCGCCCGAAGAGCCTAGCATGCTGCGCGAAGGCTGAACTTACCGCGACTCCAAACAGTTCCCCAAGAAGGACGCCCCTGCGGCGTCCTTTTTCAGCTTTTTGACGAAGTGCACTGGCTGGAGAGGTCGAAGCGGGCGCATCCTAAGGGCGAATGCACAGCCTGATGTGGAGAGAGCCGTTCTGTCGAAATGGCCTCAGACCATACACTGTCTGTGCCTTGGGCTTGAAGTGCGCATTCAATTTTCGGTTGAGGACGGCAGCACGATGACGTCGACGATTCTATATCTGCTTTGCGTAGTGATCGGTGGAGTCAGCGGCTTGCGCTCGCTGACGGGAATTGCGGTCGTCACCATTGTGGCGCAAAGGAGTTGGCCGCATCTGGGCTGGCTGCACTTAGGAGGAACGGGGCTGAGCTTCCTTGCTAAGCCGGTGGCGATGTACGTCTTCGTGGTGCTCGCGGTCGGCGAGCTCATCGCGGACAAGCTGTCGTTCACTCCTCCGCGCATCCAGGCGGGGCCGCTAGCTGTGCGCTTCCTATTTGGCGCCCTCTGCGGCAGTGCCCTCGCTGTCGCGGCCGGAACGACATGGGTCTTTCCAGCCGTGGTCGGCGGGGTGGCGGCCGTTGTCGCGGCGTATGCGGGTTATTGGCTGCGTCGCAGCATCACCAGTCGCGGTGTGAAGGACCTGCCTATTGCCCTGTTCGAGGATGCGACGGCGATTCTGCTGGCCCTCTTTGCGGTGTCCCGCTTCTAAATGTCCAGGATTGCGATGGGAGAACGAAGACGCGATGGCAGATCAGTATGATGTGTTGATTCTAGGGTCGGGGCAGGCGGGCAATCCGCTGTCGTCTGATTTTGTGAAGGCCGGGCGGCGGGTTGCGCTTGTCGAGCGCGCGGAGGTGGCCGGCACCTGCATCAACTACGGCTGCACGCCGACCAAGACAATGGTCGCCAGCGCGCAGCGTGCGTGGCAGGCACGCCATGCCAGGGAGTTTGGCATCGATATCGGTGCGGTGCGCGTGGACATGAAGCAGGTACGGGCGCGTAAACGGAAGATCGTCGAGCAGTTTCGCACCTCGAGTGAGAAGCGCTTTGCCGGCGGACAGCTCGAGTTGGTGCGAGGTGAGGCGCGTTTCGTTACACCGAAGGAGATCGTGGTCGCGCTGAAGGTGGGCGGCGAGCGCCGGATGACGGCGGACACGATTGTGATCGACACCGGCGACAGCCCGACGGTGCCGAAGATCGGTGGGCTTGCTGGCGTGCCCTATCTGGACAATGTGAGCCTGATGGAACTGGATGCCGTGCCTGAGCACTTGCTGATTCTGGGTGGCGGATATGAAGCGGTGGAGTTCGGACAGATGTTTCGGCGCTTTGGCAGCGAGGTGACATTGATCGAGCGCGGGAAGCACCTTCTGGGCCACGAGGACGTGGAGATCTCCGAAGCGGTGGAAACGATTCTGCGCGAGGATGGGGTGAGGATCGAGACTGGCGCAAAAGCGGCCCGCGTTGATGGTGAGCCGGGGGCGATAACGGTTCATCTTGAACACGGGAAAAGCATCTCCAGTTCGCATCTTTTCATTGCGGTGGGACGCTCTCCAAATACGAAAGAGCTGAATCTGGATGCCGCAGGCGTGGAAAAGGATGAGCACGGCTACGTGAAGGTCGATGAAGAGCTGCGCACGAATGTGCCGGGGATCTATGCGGTTGGCGATGTGAAGGGCGGCCCGGCCTTCACGCATGTTTCGTATGACGACTACCGCATCCTGCGCGACAACCTGATTACCGGTAAAGGCGGCCGGAAGACGACTGACCGCATGACCGTATATGTCGTGTATATGGATCCGCAGCTTGGCCGCGTGGGGATGACAGAGGCGGAAGCGCGCCAGAGCGGACGCAGGATCAAGGTGGCGCGGATGCCGGTGACCTCGATTGCCCGCGCGACGGAGACGGGCGAATCCCGCGGCCTGCTGAAAGCTGTGGTGGATGCGGAGACGGAGCAGATTCTGGGCGCGGCGATTCTGGCGCCCGAAGGCGGCGAGCTGATGAGCATGTTCGAACTCGCGATGATGGGGAATCTGCGCTACAGCGCGCTGGAGGATGCAGTTTTTGCACACCCCGCTTACGCGGAATCGCTGAATACGCTGTGGGGCCACTTCGAGAAGTGAGCGAACACCTAGGCTGCGATGTGCATCCCTCGTAGCATGGGCGGAGCGTGTGTTCCGCGAGACGGTCTGCAGAATAGCGAGTGGCTGCTTCGGCGGCGACCAACGAGATGGAGACGATGACGAACAATAAGCCGGCTGAGACCACCGAGAGCAAGAAGAGCACGGGAAAAACAACAACGACTGCAGCGAAGGCGCCTGCAAAGCGTGCCGCCAAAACGGACAACGGAAAGCTATCGCCAACGCCACTGACTAAGCCCGTGAATGGACGCAGTCGTGTGGTGGTCGAAGGCGTAACTCCGCAGATCGATGGCGGCCGCTTCGCCGTGAAGCGTGTGGTGGGTGACCTGGTGCACGTGGAGGCCGACGTTTTCGGTGACGGACATGACCTGGTACATGCGCACTTGCTGTATCGCCACGCGGGCGACGCAGAGTGGCATGCCGCAGAGATGACCGCGCTGGGCAACGATCACTGGAGTGCCGACTTTTCCGTCTCCAAGCTTGGTTTCTATGAGTACACGGTGGTTGGCGAGATCGATCACTTCCTGACCTGGCGGTCGGAATTGAAGAAGCGGCAGGATGCGGGACAGGATCTCGATCTGCCGTTGAAGACAGGCGCGTTGCTGATTGAAGCGGCCGCGAAGCGCGTCTCGAAAGAAGAAGCGGCGCAGTTGCGGGCATTTGCCGAGAAGGTGCGTGGAGGCTCGGCCGACGCGGCATTCGACGAGACGCTGCTCGCGATTGTGAACCGGAATCCTGAGACGGAGATGCAGACGCGCTACGAGCGCACGCTAACTATACGGGTGGATCGAGAGCGGGCGCGTTTCTCGAGCTGGTACGAGCTGTTTCCGCGTTCGTGGGGCAAGCCGGGTCAGCACGGCACGCTGCGCGACGTTGCTGAACAGCTCGACTACGTCGACGAGATGGGATTCGATGTGCTCTACCTGCCACCGATCCATCCCATCGGCCGCAGCTTTCGCAAAGGGAAGAACAACACGACGGAGGCGAAGCCGGGCGACGTGGGCAGCCCCTGGGCGATCGGGGCGAAGGAGGGTGGTCATCTTGCGATCCTTAAGGAGCTTGGCACCTTCGCGGATCTCGAATTTCTCATCGACCAGCTTCATGCGCGCAAGATGGAACTGGCACTGGATATTGCCTTCCAGTGTGCGCCGGATCATCCCTGGGTGACAGAGCATCCGGAGTGGTTCAAGAAGCGCGCGGATGGTTCGATCCAGTATGCGGAGAATCCTCCGAAGAAATATCAGGACATCTATCCGCTGGATTTTGAGTCGAACGACTGGCAGGGGCTATGGGATGCGCTGAAGGAAGTCTTCACCTTCTGGGCGGACAAGGGTGTGCGCATCTTCCGCGTAGACAATCCACATACCAAAGCCTTTCCCTTCTGGGAGTGGGTGATCGCGGAGGTGCAGGCGGTCTATCCGGACACGATCTTCCTTGCGGAGGCTTTCACGCGACCGCGCGTGATGGAGCGGCTGGCGAAGCTGGGCTTTACCCAGAGCTACACCTACTTCACGTGGCGTAACACTAAGCTCGAGTTGATGCAGTACATGACGGAGCTGACCAAGACCGATGTATTTGAGTACATGCGGCCGAATTTCTGGCCGAACACCCCGGATATTCTGCCGTTTGGCTTGCAGACAGGTGGGCCGAATGCATTCAAGAGCCGCCTGGTGCTGGCCGCGACGCTTTCCTCCAACTACGGGATGTACGGGCCCGCATTCGAACTGGGCGAGAGCATTCCCTTCAAGCAAGGCAGCGAGGAGTATCTGAACAGCGAGAAATACGAGATCAAGCATTGGAACCGCGACGCGCCCAACTCGCTGCGGCCGCTGATCACGCGGCTCAACCAGGCCCGGCGCGCCAATGCGGCGCTGCAGCGGAATGAGAATCTCGTCTTCCATCCCACGGACAACGCGCAGATTATGGCCTATAGCAAGGCCACCGCCGATGGCGCAGACGTGGTGCTCACCATCGTGAGCCTCGATCCGGTGAACACGCAGGCCGGATTCGTGACGCTCGATCTGGCGGCGATGGGGTTGAGTGATGGCGCTATCTTTGATGTCTTCGATCTTCTGGCAAACCGCACATATCGCTGGCAGGGATCGCGGAACTATGTCGAGCTGCGTCCTTATGAAGTACCGGCCCATGTGTTTTCAATTCGTAAGTAGCCGCATGAGGAGAGTGATTTGAAGCAAGCGGGCAGCATGGCGGATCCCCTATGGTTCAAAGATGCGGTTATCTACGAACTGCACGTCCGGGCCTTCATGGACAGCAACAATGACGGCATTGGCGACTTTGCCGGACTGATGCAGAAGCTCGACTACATCCAGGATCTTGGCGTTACGTGCCTATGGCTGTTGCCATTCTTTCCCTCGCCGCTGCGAGATGATGGCTATGACATATCGGACTACGTAAACGTGAACCCGAGCTATGGGACACTGGACGATTTCAAGGCCTTCCTGGCGGCTGCACACGAGCGCAGCATCCAGGTAATGGTGGAGCTGGTGGTGAATCACACCTCGGATCAGCATCCATGGTTCGAGCGTGCACGCCGTGCCCCCAAGGGCTCGCCGGAGCGCGAGTTCTACGTATGGAGTGATACCGATCAGCTCTATAAGGACGCGCGCATCATCTTCACCGATACAGAGAAGTCCAACTGGACCTGGGACACAGTCGCCGAGCAGTACTACTGGCATCGTTTTTTTTCCCACCAGCCGGATTTGAACTACGACAGTCCGCAGGTGATGGAAGAGGTGCTGAATATCATGCGCTACTGGCTGGATATGGGCGTGGACGGCCTGCGCATCGATGCGATCCCGTATCTGGTGGAGCGCGACGGCACCAACTGCGAGAACCTGCCGGAGACGCACGCGGTGATGAAGAAGATTCGCGCTGCGATCGACCGGGACTACGAGGGCCGCATCATCCTGGCCGAAGCCAACCAATGGCCGGCGGATGTGCGCCCGTATTTTGGCGATGGCGACGAGTGCCATATGGCATTCCATTTCCCGCTGATGCCTCGCATGTATATGGCGCTGCGCCAGGAAGATGCGCTGCCGATTACAGAGATCATGGCGCAGACGCCAGATATTCCTGCGAACTGCCAGTGGGGAATCTTCCTGCGCAACCATGACGAGCTCACGCTCGAGATGGTGAGCGATGAAGAGCGCGACTACATGTACTTCGCCTACAGCGCCGATCCGCGGATGCGCATCAACATCGGCATCCGGCGGCGGCTGGCACCGCTGGTGGACAACAATCGCCGCCGCATTGAGCTGTTGAACAGCCTGCTCTTCTCCTTTCCCGGTACGCCGATCCTGTATTACGGCGACGAGATCGGGATGGGCGACAACATCTACCTGGGCGACCGCAACGGTGTGCGCACACCGATGCAGTGGACGGGGGATCGCAACGCGGGCTTCAGCCGTGCGGTACCAGCGAAGCTCTTTTCGCCGGTAGTGATGGATCCGGTGTGGGGCTACGAGGCGATCAATGTCGAGGCGCAGCAAAGCGATCCTTCGAGCCTGCTGAGCTGGATGCGCAATATGATCGCGCTGCGCAAACTCTTCCGCGTCTTTGGCCGCGGCTCGCTCAAGTTCCTGCAACCATCCAATCGCAAAGTGCTCGCGTATGTTCGCGAGGATGGGGATGAGCGCGTTCTGTGTGTGGCGAATCTGTCGCGGTTTCCGCAGCCGGCACAACTGGACCTTTCCGAATACGCAGGTTTGCGGCCGGTGGAGATGCTGGGCTACGTCGAGTTTCCCAAGATCGAGAAGACGCCCTATTCCATCACGCTGAACCAGTATGGCTTCCTGTGGCTGGAATTGCAGGGCGAATTGGAGCCGGAGGAGCCCGAGGTGCCCACCGACGCTGGGCTGCGGCTGCAGCACGCGGCGGATTGGAGGACGGTGCTGGCCGGCACGGCGCGGGAACGGCTGGAGCAGGAGTGGTTGCCCGCATTTCTGCCCAAACAGCGCTGGTTCGGTGCCAAGTCGCGACAGATCGCGACCACAGGCATCGGCGACTGGGGCCGCATGGGCGACCATGCGCTGGTGCTGGTCGAGATCACCTACGTCGGCGGGGATCGCGATATGTATTTCGTTCCCCTCTCCATCACCATCGGCGCCGCGGGAGATGCGATCGGCCGGAACCACGCGAACGCCGTGCTGGCCGTGGTGACGACACCCGATGGCAGCGGCTATCTGCATGATGGGATGTTCGATGACGAGACAGCTCGCGAATTTTTGAAGCTGATTGGCGATGCGGGCGAGCTCACGATGCAGCACGGCAAGGTGGTCGGGGTGCCGAATGCGCGTTTCGCGGAGCTGCGCGGTGAAGAAGTGCTGGAGCCGCGCCGCGGGTCGGCAGAACAGAGCAACACATCGATCCTGTTTGGCAGTCGGCTGATCCTCAAAATTTTCCGCCGCCAGCAGGTGGGGCCGAATCCCGATACGGAGATCGGGCGCTACCTCACCGATCACAGCGGATTTCGCGCCATCGCGCCCTTTGCCGGCTCGGTGGAATATCAACCACTCGCACCGGCTGCGGAAGAGAGCGCGAGCGCAACGCTCGCCATGCTGCAAGGCCTGGTGCCCAACGAGGGCGATGGATGGGAGTGGACGCTCGAAGAGCTGCAGCGCTACTTCGAACAGGTTTCAGTTATCACGCTGCCCGAGGAGCACTTTCCACGCGCCAACGTATCGCTTACCGAGCTGAGCGAGCATCCGGAGAACGATTGGACGCGCGAACATGTCGGGACCTATTTGGACGCGGCAGCGCTGCTGGGACGCCGCACGGCAGAGATGCACCTTGCGCTGGGACAGCCGAGCAGCGATGCGGCATTCGCTCCGGAGCCGATGACGGATGCGGACCTGTCTCTGCTCCGCGCCGGCCTCTCCGAGCACGCCAATGCAGCCTTCGATGCGTTGCGGCAGAACCTCTCCCGCCTGCCCGCGGAGGTGGAAGAGATGAGCGGGCTGGTGCTGAGCCGGCGTCGCCGCGTGGCGGAGCGGCTGGGCCGCGTCGGCGATCTTTCTTCTGCAGGACTACGCACGCGCGTGCATGGGGATTACCATCTCGGTCAGGTGCTGCGCTCACGCGGCGACTTCGTCATTCTGGACTTCGAAGGCGAGCCGGCACGGTCGCTGCTGGAGCGTCGCGCGAAGCAGTCGCCGATGAAGGACGTGGCAGGTATGCTGCGCTCGTTCAGCTACGCGGCGTATTCCGGGCTGATACGCGTGCTGACCCGCAGGCCGGGCGACGCGGAGCGGCTGGAGCCGTGGGCGCGGCTGTGGGAGCAGTCGGTGTGCAGCGCGTTTCTGCGTACCTACCGGCTGACGATGAAGGCTGCAGGCGGAATGATGGTTCCGGCGGACACAGAGGCGTTTGAGCAGTTGCTGGAGATTTACGTGCTCGACAAGGCGCTCTACGAGCTGATGTACGAGCTGAACAACCGGCCGGCGTGGGTGCGGATTCCGCTGGCGGGCATCCTTGCTCTGCCGCTGCGATAGCGGTCATTTGAGGAAATGGATTCGACGGAAGAAGGCCTATGGCGAAGGTAGAGGTCGAACAGGAGACAGGAGGGCGGACCCCGAGCTCCTCGCAAACAGAACTGGTGGTGGGGCTGCCCGGCCTGGTGGATATCGCGCAGGTAAAGGCCGCCGCTGCGCAATGGAGCGGCAGTGGGCGCCGCATTGCAGTGGTGCATCCGTGTGCGCCGGGCATGAGCGAGGCTCTGGAGACGCTGGACGAGTCGGGCGAAGTGCGGCTGGTGGCGCGGGAGGTCGCAGCGGTTACCAGCACAACCGTATCCTGGCTGGGGCAGCCAGTGGTCTACTCCGCGCTGCTTGCCGAGGCGGAATCGCTGGGTGCGCATGCGTGCGTCATCCTGAATCCGGACCTGGCGGCCTTCACGCCGTCCGCGGTGGATGCGCTGGTCCGACCCATTCTCAAAGATCAGTGCGACCTGGCCATGCCGCTCTATCGCGCCGGACGTTTCGATGGATTGTTGAACCAGGCCATCCTCGCCCCGGTCACGCGTGCGTTGTATGGCATGCGGGTCCGCTATCCGCTGGCGCAGGACTTCGCCGTCTCGGCGGGGTTCGTGCCCGGGCTGCGGCAGGCCATCAGCACACCGGCAGCCGGGCAGGGACTGCTGTGGCCGGCAACGGAAGCCGTGTTGCGCGAGAAGAAAATCTGCCAGGTTTATCTGCCCGTGCATCATGAGTACCCGGCTGCGGGGATGGATCTGACAACGCTTTTGCAGCAGATCGTCGCGCCTCTGTTTGCGGACATGGATCGTCACGCGAGCTTGTGGCAGCGGGTGCGCGGCACGCATTCCGTTACAGAGAGCGGCGGAGAGGCCGCGCCCGGCGAGCCGCCGGCGGAGACGTCGCCCGATCCGCGTCCCATGGTGGAAGCCTTTCAACTGGGCCAGCGCAATCTGCAAGAGGTGTGGTCGTTGGTACTGCCGCCGGTGACGTTGCTGGACCTGAAGAAGCTAAGCCGTCAGCCGCTGGAGAGCTTCCGCATGCCGGATGCGCTGTGGGCGCGCGTCGTCTACGACTTTGCGCTCGCCTACCGGCTGCGCACCTTGAGCCGCGGCCACCTGTTGGGCGCCATGACGCCGCTCTATCTGGGTTGGGTTGGCTCGCGAGTGTTGGAGGTGGAAGGTATGGCGACCACCGGTGCGCGCCAGGAGCAATTGGAGCGCACGTTCGAACAGAACAAGCCTTACCTGGTGCAGCGCTGGCGCTGGCCGGATCGCTTCAATCCGTAGCTCAAGAAAAGAACAGCGCACCTGGAGTAGGAGGACGATCGAATGTGGAACCAAGTCGGCGGTACTTTGAGCAATTCGATGGCGCAGGCGATGGGACGCTTCGCCTCATTGCTGCCAGGCATCCTGGCATTTTTGGTGGCGGTGGTGCTGTTCTCGCTAATCGGCTGGCTGCTGGCCTGGGTGGTGCGCCGCATTCTGATTGCGCTGCACTTCGATGAGCGCCTGGGCCGCGGCACCGACGCAGTAACGGAATGGTCGCCGCGCCAGACGCCGGCCGGTCTTGCCGCTCGTTTGGTCTTCTGGGTCTTCGTCGTCATCGGCATCGCTGTAGGCGCGGATGCCTTCGGCGCTTCGTCACACTCGGGAATCGCGGAAGGGCTGCTCGCGTATTTGCCGCGACTGATTGGTGCGGGAGTCATCCTGCTGGTGGGCAATATCGTAGCCCGCTTTCTGTCGCGCGGCGTGCTGATTGGCGCAGTGAACATGAACCTGCAGTACGCCCGGCTGCTCAGCCTAGGGATAAAGTGGCTGGTGCTGGTGCTGACCGCCGCAATGGCGCTGGATCACCTGGAGATCGGCCGGCAGATCGTCGATCTGGCCTTCGGTATCCTGTTTGGCGGCATCGTGCTCTCGCTGGCGCTCTCGGTCGGACTTGGATCGCGCGAACTGGTAAGCCGATCCATCGAGCGGGAGACCTCCCGCGCGGCGGCACCGGCGCAGGAGGAGGAGCAGTTGCGCCACTTCTGAGAGATG
>DASXGY010000504.1:0-13052 GCA_036488835.1 Acidobacteriaceae bacterium | reverse complement strand
AAGACAACCAGGCGCTCCAGGAACCGGACCAGCGGATTCTGGCGGTATGTGTAGTCATTGATAATTCCCTTTCCAACTACTTCCAGTTCGAGGTCGGTGACGGCGGTGGACAGCACCTGATTGCTTGCGTTCACGTCACTGGGCCGCACGAGTCCGCGAAGGCGGATCATCTGGGTTTGCTGATTGAAGGCGACCTGTCTCTCGGCTTCGATCACCAGGATGCCGTTGGGCAGCACGCTCACTACCTGTCCGCCGACCGTCGTATTCAGGGTCGAATTGGTGACGCTCTGTCCCTGCGCGGTAAGAGCACTGGCGGAGTTCTGCGAAAGAAGGTTCTGCATACTACTGCTCGCCGAGAGCTTTGCGAATAAGGCGGCGACCTGCGAGCTTGCGCTGGAACTCCGGGAGTTCTTGACCGAGCCGTCTGTGGACGCAGAGAGCGCCTCCACCACCACGATGGAGATCAGGTCGTGGGCGTGCATCGCACGGACGTCAGATGTGAGCCGAGTAAAAGCGCCATCTTCGGTCCAGATTGATCCCATCGCATGTGGCTCGCTTTCACTTTGTTGCCGTACGCGGCTCAGATACTCGGAAAGCGCACGATCCGTCGCGCCCTGGATTCCGTCCGTCTTCTTCTTCGAAGTCGGCGTACCTCCGTGCGCGGTGCAGGAGGCTGCGATAGCCAGTGCCCCAACGAACAGAGCGATCCGCTGCATCAAACGTCTGGGAGCGTTCACCGCCATGCGGCCGCCTTATCGCTGAGGACGCCCACTCCGGAACCAAGCACATTCATCTCTGCCAACGCCCCAGTGACGGCTACGCGCACGCGCACGCGATCGCCGCATGCTCCGTTCTCGAGCGCCATCGCTTCGAGCGAAAAGGTGGAAGGGCCTGTATTCTTCCCATGGACCAGCACATGATCTCCTGCGCGGACGCAGAGCGCTGCCCTCCGCAGGTCTCGATGGCCGCTCAACCCCGTGTGAGCGCCGCGCACCAGTGTCAGCCGCGGCGGGGCGGCCGGATGCTTCGGATCCGCCACCTGCTCCCAGCGGAGGCCCGTGATCGGATCTGCTTGCCCGGCGTTGCGCGCAACGTGCAATGCCGACGCGCCGGCCATGCTGACGCAAAAGAGCGTAACGAGACAAACGACAACATTGAGTAAGGCTGTCATGCTTGCTCCATCCGTGTTCGCTCACCACAGATCAGCGAGACATATTGTTTACTTGCGAATACATGTCGTCGGCGGCCTTGATGACCTTGGAATTGCTCTCATAGGCGCGCTGCGCCAGTACCATCTCGACGAATTCGCTCACCACGTCAACGTTCGAACCCTCGAGATATCCCTGCTGCACCTGTCCCAGTCCCTGCGTCCCGCCTGGAGTGTCCGTGACCGGATCTCCCGAAGAAAGCGTGGCCTGGAAGAGATTGCCGCCGATCGCTTCCAGGCCGCCGGGATTCGCGAATGTTGTTAACTGTAGTTGTCCCAGTTGCTGAGGATTCTGCTGTCCCGGCAGCGTCGCATTCACCTGGCCATATGGCGTGATGGTCACAGCAGTTGCGTTCGGCGGAATCGTAATCGCGGGTTGCAGCAGATCGCCCGCCGCGGTTACCACTGTTCCCTGATTATTCAGATGAAAGCTGCCGGCTCGCGTGTACGCCAACGTTCCATCAGGGCGCTGCACCTGGAAAAAGCCCGAGCCTTCGATCGCGATATCCAGCGGATTGTTTGTCTGGCTGAGATCACCCTGGGTCATGATCACCTCGGTCGCCGATGACTTGGTACCCAACCCGATCTGCAGCCCTGCCGAGACAGTCTGTGCGCTCTGCGCCGCACCAGGCGTCACCATGTTCTGATAAAGCATGTCCTGAAACTGGAGCCGCGTCTGACGAAAGCCCGCGGTCGAGGAGTTCGCGAGGTTATTCGCGATCGTGTCCAGATTGAGTTGCTGCGCGCTCATGCCGCTCGCCGCCGTATACAGTGCTCGTATCATTCGTTCCTGCCTCCGATTTCGTTCTGCACCGCCTCCGCGACCTCGTATTCGCTTAGACCTTTGGCAGGTCTTCACTCGCGGCGCGGTCAAAGTCGTTGTGGAAGACGGAGAGCGCCTTCTGCATCATTTCGGCTTGACGCTGGATCAACATCAACTGCAGGCTGCCGTTCACCACGTCCTGGTTCGATCCTTCAAGCTCACCTTGCGCGACGGAATAGTCCTGGCTGGGTTTGAGGCTGGTCGCGTCGTTCAAGCGATATTCATTGGCTCCCTCTGCAACCAATTGCGTTGCCGGCGCAACGAAGACGCCTAGCTGTCCGACCACGCCTCCATCCACGGAAACCGCGCCATCGGTGCCCACCGCAATGGTTCCGTTGGGCATCGTGATCGGTTTATGCGCCGTATCGAGAACCGCGTTGCCGCCACTATCCACCAGCATTCCATCCTTGGTCCGCTGAAACGAACCATCGCGCGTGTATCGCTCGCCCTGGGCGGTCTTCACCGCGAAGAAGCCCTGGCCCTGGATAGCCACGTCGGTCATACTCCCCGTCTTCACCAGCGCGCCCTGACCGAGGTCCACCTGGTCGCCACCCAGCACGCCATAGCGATTGACCGCGCCGTTCAACTGCGAATCCGCTGCGCCCTGGCCAGCCACTGCGTCGCGAAAATATTCGCGCTGGGCGCGATATCCATTCGTGTTTGCATTTGCCAGATTGCTGGAGGCCGTATCCATGGCTTCGGTGCGCGCCAGCAAGGCGGAATAAGCTGCATAGTACCCGCTATCCATTGCCCGCCTCCTACCCCATGGCACTTGCATGGCAAGGGCCATACCAGGCCCCGTGAACGTCCAGGATTCTTAGCCTGCTCTAAGCAAGGCAATCTTTTCCATTGGCTGGTGGTCACCCAGGTCACGCAGGGGCAGCACAACGTCGCGCACCTGCATGGGACATCGCCCTCGCCTTCCAATCCAGAGGCGCAGCCAGAGATGGTCATGCACACGGACAAGGCGGCCGTCACTCGGCCGAGCCCGCTCAATCAACTCGCTGATGTATGCGGCCACGCCATCGCGTCCTGGAATCGCTAATTCGGCATCGGCAGCATCATCCATCTCCGCAAGCCGCCGCCACATGCCGTCTTCGATAAATGCCGCATGCAGCGGACCGCCAAGCATGTGTTCCACTGCGCGGGCTGCAGCGTGTTCTGGGCGGTACTTTCCTGCCAGGTACAAAGCCGCATCCGGACCCTGACGCATAAGGGCGAGATCATAGCGCCTGCGCAGAACGGCGGGGAGGAGCACCGGCGCTGGTTCTAGGCCCGGCATTCCGGAGGGCAATACCGCGCAGTTCCACTGAATCGCAAGCCCCTTGGCGATGGTCTCCTCTGAAATGCCGTGCAGATGGTGCAGCCACTCGCCAATCCGTCCCTCCTGAGCGCGGCGTTGCGCTGCGAGCGCCTCCTGAAGCTCGCGGTGACTGATCCACCCTCGGCTGAGCAGGATCAGGCCCAACGGCATGCGCAAGGCGCGCTCCGCCGGGGTCGGCTGCCAGCTTTCGATCTGACTGCGGACTGCATCAGCGATCACCCGCTCCATACAGGTCGCGCTGCACACCCATTTCTCTTCGAAGCGGGGAATGGCGCGGCTCCGAAACAGCCGCAGCCATCCGGTTCTGCACTCTGGATTGGCACACGTCTCCGTCCAGCGGCTCGCAGGATGAGATGACGCGACATCCAGTCGCACTTCAGCGACTTTCTGCATCATCCGGAAACGACCTCGGTAATTCGCAGGCCGAACTTGCCCTGCACCAACACCACTTCACCGCGCGCAACCACCTTGTCGCCAATGATCAGGTCCACCGGATCTGTCACTTGACGGTCAAGTGGGATGACCGCACCCGGTCCGATCTCGAGTAACTCGGCAAGCGACATCTCTCGTGCCCCAAAACGTATATTGGCTTCTAACTCAATATCGAGCAGCTTGCCCAAACCATTTGCTTCCACCATATGTCTCCCCCGGTCAATGCGCTGTCGGTCTCATCGTGCTCATGCACGGGCAGTGCGTCGCGCAGCAGGCGCGCCGAGGGCAACCCGCAGCCGCGCCATGGCGGAAGAGTGAAGCTGTGAGACGCGCGATTCCACGACCCCCAGCGTTGCTCCCACCTCGCGCATCGTCAGCTCTTCGTAGTAGTAAAGCGTCAGAACCATTCGCTCCCGTTCGGGCAGGTCCTCAATCGCCCGGGTAAGCAGGCGTCGCATCTCGCTGCTCTGACACTGAAGAAAGGGATCGTCCTCCGGGCCTGCCGGAAGCAGAGCCAGCGCTTCGACACCCGCATCCTCCCCCGGTGTCGCGTTCAAGCTGCTCAGTTCGAGACCGGAGAGCTCGCCGAGGAGCTGCTGGTATGTATTCAGGTCCAGCCCCATCTCCTTCGCTACTTCGCTTTCGGTCGGGGCCTTTCCCAGCCTGGTGCTCAGGGAGCGAATCGCCTCTTCGACGGCGCGGCCTTTTCGCCGCAGATCGCGTGGTCCCCAGTCCAGGGCGCGCAAACTGTCCAGCATGGCACCACGCACGCGAAATTGCGCATAGGTACGAAACTGCACCTTCTTCTCGGGATCGAACTTCTGCAATGCGTCCATCAGTCCCACGATGCCGGCACTGATCAGATCTTCCATCTCGACTTGCTGCGGCAAGCGCTCGCGAATGCGCAGCGCGAGGAAGCGCACCATTGGCAGGTGCTCGCTAAGCAATGCCTCCGAGACCGGCAAGTGCTTATAAGACTCGGTGCCGAACCCATCCCTCTCGACCATTGCCGCATCGTTCGTTTGCGGCAGCGAATAGAGGCTGACCGGGAGTTGGCTATGCTTCTGGCCTGTGGACGTTCTCTGTTCCATACCTGCTCCTGTCGATCGCTCCAGCCCTGCAGAGCGCCGGCTCAACGCACGGTTCCGAGCGATCGGACTCGTACATCGGCGGGAACCTCACTGGGCGCCAGTACCGTCACCCGAGGTACTGCCGGCTCCAGCCAGCGCCGAATGTGATATCGCGCCGGACTCTGACACAGAAGCACGGGCCATGCCGTTGCGGCCGCCCCCCCACTTAGCTTTTTCAAAGAATCGGCCATTCGCCCGATCACCGGGACGCTCAAAGCGCTCCGATCGCTGATAGTCCGGCCACCGTCACCGAAGCAGGATTGGAGCTCTTCCTCGATGGCTGGATCGAGCAGAAGGATCGGAAGCGCTCCATCAGCATCGAGATGAGGCTGGATGAGGCGTCTGCCCATCCCTTGGCGGCACAGCTCGACCAGGTGCGGCAGCGATTTATTGGCCGGCGCGGCTTCCACCAATACCTCGAGGATGGTTCCCAGGTCGCGAATCGATACCTGCTCGCGCAGGAGCTGCTGCAGAACGCGCTGCACTTCTCCCAGCGTCATCACCTTGGGGATCAGCTCTTCGATTAGCTTGGGATGGGAGTCGTTCAACGTATCGATGAGGCGCTTTGTCTCCGCACGGCTGAGCAACTCATGGGCGCATCGCCGGACCAGCTCCGACAAATGCATCGTGATGACGGTGGTTGGATCGACGACGGAGTAGCCAGCCGCTAATGCCTGTTCTTCGAGCGCGGGCGCAATCCAGCGCGCATTCACACCAAATGCAGGCTCGCGCGTTTCCTTGCCGGGCAATGGACGCGCAGTCGAATCCGCGGAGACCGCAAGGAGCTGATTGTTTTCGGTCTGCCAGCGGCCGATCTCGACCCCCCTCAGCGAAATGACGTACTCACGCGGTTTCAGCCGCAGATTGTCTGCGATATGAACCGGAGGCACCACGAAGCCGAGTTCCGTTGCCAGGTGACGCCGCAGAGTCCGGATGCGGGACAGCATCTGGCCGCCCTGTTTCTCGTCCACCAGGGAAATCAACTGAAAGCCGATCTCCAGCGAAAGCTCATCCATGCGGAGCAGCCCGGCCAGATTTTCACTCTGCGCTTTCGCATCGTCCTTTTTTGCAGCGTCTGCGGTTCCTTCAGCAGCTTCTGCCGACGTGCGGCGCGCCACCTGGCGTCCGGCAAACAACAGCGCGGCAGCAACCAGAAGGAACGGCAGCTTCGGCAAACCCGGCACCAGAGCCATCACACCGAGCACGCCACCGGACATATAGAGCGTTGCCGAGCGGCCCAGAAGTTGGGAGCCGATCTCCGTACCCAATGCACCTGCGGAAGATGCGCGGGTCAGCACCATTCCTCCCGCGACTGAGACCAGCAGCGAAGGGATCATCGTGACCAGCCCATCGCCCACCGTGAGCGTGGTGTAGGTCTTCAGCGCGTCACCAAGTGCGACTCCCTGCTGCAGGGTGCCGATCAACAAACCGGCAATGATATTGATCGCGGTGATCAGAATGGTGGCCATTGAGTCGCGCTGGTTGAAGCGTGCTGCGCCGTCCATCGCGCCGTAGAACTCCGCTTCGCGGGCCACGGCTTCGCGTCTCTTGCGCGCCGTCGCCTCGTCAATCATGCCGGCATTCAGATCGGCGTCGATGGCCATCTGTTTGCCCGGCAACGCATCCAGCGTGAATCGTGCCGTCACCTCCGCGGTACGCACCGCGCCGTGGCTCACCACCAGGAACTGAATTGCGATCAGCGCCAGGAAGAGCACAAATCCGACAACATAGTTGCCACCGACGACGAACTGGCCGAAGGCCTCGATCACGCTCCCGGCTGCCGATGTGCCCTCGCTGCCGTGCAGCAGTATCCGGCGGCTGGATGCGATGTTCAGCGAGAGGCGAAAGAGTGTGAGCAGCAGCAGCACGGTCGGAAAGACGGAGAAGTCGACCGCCTTGCGTACCTGCACTGCCGACAGAAAGACTAGCACCGCTGCGGCGATCGACAGGCCGAGCAGCAGGTCGAGGACCAGCGCCGGCAGCGGTATCAGCATGACGAACACAATGCTGATCGCTCCCATCGGCAGCGCGAATTCGCGCATGCTGCTGAGCCACTGCGCCCAGATCGGCCTGGCTGCGCTGTTCTTCTTCGCGCCGCTTACCTGGTTGGCAACTGGCGCGGTCAATACGGCGGAGGAACTCATCGTGTCTCCTGAGTGGTTGCAAGTCCAAAGGCATTTCCCGACGACGCTTCGTGCGGAGCAACGCCGGCGGAGTGCGCGGCTTCCCTACGTCGTTGCTCGTGCGCGCGGCGGATTCGCTCCTCAGTTTCCTGGCGGAAGAGGTACGCGAGAATTGCGGCTACCGCCGCATACAGCTCTGCTGGAATGCTTTGTCCGGGCTCGACAGATCGATAGAGCGAGCGGGCGAGTGGTGGATTTTCCACCAGCGGCACACCTGCCCAGCGGGCTTCTTCCCTGATCTGCGCGGCCACCAGATCCCGGCCCTTAGCCAGCACTTTGGGCGCCTCCATCGTGCTCATGTCGAAGGAGAGCGCCACAGCGTAGTGCGTCGGATTGGTGATGACCACGCTCGCCTTTTTCACATCGGCCCGCAGCATGCGCCGGCGCATCTGCCGCTGCAGGGAGCGTATCCGGCCCTTCATCTGCGGATTGCCTTCCGTCTCCTTGTACTCGTCACGCATGTCCTGCTTGCTCATCTTCAGTCGGCTCTCCCACTGCCGCCATTCGACGATGTAGTCAACCAGCGACCACGCCAGCAGGATCCAGGCTGTATTCACCAACAGGTCATAGCCATCGGCGAAAACCTCGGGCAGACGCTTCAGGCTGAACGCCGGCATCGCGGTCAACGCGCTTAGAAAGTGGAGAAGCTGCACTGCGAGCAGAACAACGGGGATCAGCGATTTGCCGAGGCGCACCAGCGCCCGCGTGGTGAAGAGGTGCTTGGCATTCTCCGCGGGATTCAGCCGCGACCACTTCGGCGCAATGCCTGCCGGTTGCAAACGCAGGCCGCGGTTCTGAGCCATCGCCACAGTCAGACTGGCTCCAGCGGCCGCAACCATAACGAGCAAGCAAGGCGCCGCCCCCGCGACCAGCATGTTCCGCATGGACATTCCCAGCGCCTCCCCATTCAGATTCGGCGCAAGCATCAGCGCGATGCTGTCCTGGTAAGTACCCTTCCAAACTGGCAACCATGTGCGGGCAGCCCAACCCAGCGTGAGACTTCCGGCGAGCAGGGCCGATGCAGAGAGGAGTTCCCTGCTGCGCGGGCGATCCCCGTCCTGCTCAGCCTTTTGTTTCCGTCTTGGACTCGCCTTCTCCGTGCGCTCACCGCTCATCACGATTCCCTTCTCGCGTCCGGACTACGACGCATGTGTTGTCAGGCCCAGCAGTAATCCCTGAGCGCTATTCAGCAAACCGTCGAACCGCGCCTCCAGGAACGCCGGCCACAGCGCCAGTGAACCGATAAGCACGACATACCCAAGGACGGTCTTCGCCGGAACGGTTAACGCAAGAACTGGCAGTTGCGGCGACACGCGCGACATCAAGGCAATGCCGATCT
This sequence comes from Acidobacteriaceae bacterium, assembly GCA_036488835.1. Classification (GTDB taxonomy): domain Bacteria; phylum Acidobacteriota; class Terriglobia; order Terriglobales; family Acidobacteriaceae; genus KBS-83. The sequence goes on along the minus strand of DASXGY010000504.1, from coordinate 4,614 downwards.
CGACCAGCAGAGTCGCGGACATCACTGGGGCCGCGAGTTGCAGAGCGGCGAGGAAGACGCCGCTCATCATGCCGACCAGGGGCAGACCGATATCGCGTGGCGCCAAGCCACTCCCCAGAGGCACTGCGAGAAAGGTGTGAAGCAGCGCAGCGAGAATCGTGCGATGCAATCCGGCAGCGAGCAGCACAGTGATCTCGAGCAACCCAAGCATCTGCGAGAGCAGCGGGGTCTGCACTTCGCTATTGGGATCGAGCAGATTGACCAGCGAAAAGCTGAACTGCATCCCCAGCAACTGTCCGGCGAGGGACGCCAACTCATTCAGCAGGGCGAGCGACAATCCCAGAAGAGCGGAGACCCCGAGCTCACCTAGAACACTCTGCAGTCCCACCTCCACATGTGAGCCGGGAAGTGCCGCCGCGATCGGAGCCAAGATGACAGTTAAGACCACCAGAAAGACACTCTTTACCCTGGCGGGCAGGGCCTGCGAGGAGAAGACCGGGGCGAAGACGAACAGGCCACTGACACGGATACAGACCAGCAAAGCCGCCTTGAGCAAATGCTCCCAGCCACGTGTTTCAGTCGGAAGAGTCATCGTCGGAATCAACTCGCGAACCGGTGCAGGTCGCTCAGAATCGAAGCCGTGAACCAGGCGAGCCGGTGCAGGAACCAGGGCATACCGGCCAGCAGGACGGCGGAGACGATCAGTAAACGCGGCACAGTGGACAACGTTTGGTCCTGGATGGACGTCAGCGTCTGGACCAGGCTGATCAGCAGGCTCGACACGCCTGCCACAACCAGGATCGGAGCGCTCAACAACAACGCCTCGCGTAGCGTCATCCGCATCAGTTCAGCAACTTGATCAGGGGTCATGCGAGATCTCCTATTGCCCTGCCTACGAGAAGCTCTTGAGCAGAGAGCCAGCCAGAAGGTTCCAGCCGTCCACCATGACAAAGAGCAGGATCTTCAGCGGGGTCGAGATGGTCACCGGCGGCAGTTGCAGCATGCCAATGGAAGTCGTGATCGATGCGACAACCAGGTCGACCAGCAGGAATGGCAGGAAGAGGATGGCGCCGATCTGAAAACCAGCCTTCAGCTCCGAGAGCATGTAAGCCGGGACGACGACCCGCATCGGCAGATCCATCGGCGTCTTTGGCCGCGGTACTGAACCCGCATTGACGAACAGCGCCAGGTCCTTTTCTCGTGCGTAATGGAGCATGAATTGTTTGGGTGGCTGGACGCCGCGCTCGATCGCCTGCCATCCCGATATCTGCCCCTGCTGGAAGGGCTGGACGGCCTGTTGATTCACCGCCACCATGACCGGCTGCATCAGAAACCAGGTCATCATGAGGGCCAGCCCCATCAGCGTCTGGTTGCCCGGCGCTGTCTGCGTCCCGAGCGCCTGGCGAAGAAAGTGAAAGACCACAAGCAGCCGTACCATCGGTGTGACGGAAAGCAAGATGGCGGGGAGCAGCGTCAGTAGCGTGAGGATGCCGACGATGGTCCACGGCACGGAGTTGTTGTCTTTGACCGAGTTCAACGCATGCAATGATGCAGACGGGTCGAAGGTAAGCAACGCGAGAGGAAGGCTCATCCACGCACCATTCTTTTGCCGCGTAGCGTTCGCGGTCTTAGACCAGCGGAGCGTGACGGGCCGACCCGGCGAACAGCATCGAGTGCGGAGACGGATGGCGCGGCATCTTCGCCAACGCCAATCAGCAAATGACGGCCCTCAATGGAGATCAGCAGCAACGACTTCTTTCCGCCCAGCGAGATGCGATCGAGAACCTCGATACGAGGGCGCGAATCGATTTGCTTACTAGCGAAGGGCCGGCGTAGGAGGTTCATCCAGCCAGCCCAGCGGACAGCAGTGTCAACGCGGACGGTAGCGCGCGGCTTGCTCAGCCAGCTTTGGAGGGATGTCATGACTTCCTCCGCCACTTATGCCGCCAGGCCAAACGCTTCACCCGCGCTGCGATCTGCTGCTCCATCGCCTCAAGCTCTACCAACAGCAAGCGCTCGCCAGCCGCGGTGAGCACAAGGTCGCGCACCGATAAGTGCTCGGTCGCCAGCAGAACACCAGGCTCGAGCTGCTGCAGGTCACGAACCGTAAAGCGCGACAGAGGCACACGAAGTTCCACTCGAAATGGGATCTGTCGGAGATGGTCTGGGAGGGACGGCGTTCCTGCGACGTCATCCTCCAGGTCCGCCGAAGAGCGAAACGCAGGCACAATTCCCGTGCACTCGGGATCAGCAGCTGGTATATCGAGCCTCTTCTGAGGTGAGGGCAGAAGAGGCTGATGCGTCGCGGCAGTGATGTTGGCCTCTGAGATCTTCTCCGGAGCGCCTTCAACGTCAGGGAGCGTGTTCTCCATGCCGGTGAAGAATGCATGCGAGCTGCCATCCAACAGCCGGATGATCTTAGAGATCTGTCAGAAAGGAAAAGGCGTGAGCGGGAGCAAAGCCGAAAAGTAAGCGGAGCGCGGGTCTTCCCCGGCGCTCCGCAAAAAACAAGTAGCGCGTTTAGTGAATCATGTTGATGGCTTCCTGCGTGGCTTGATCGAAGGTGGTTATCGTCTTCGAGTTTGCCTCGAACGCCCGTTGAGCGACAATGAGCGCCGAAAATTCGGTCGAGACGTCCACATTGGAGGACTCTAATGCGTCTCCCTCGATGGTTCCGCGCCCCGCTGTCCCCGCCGTTCCGATGACTGCCGCTCCTGAAGCAAGAGTCGCCTGGTACGAGGTGTTGTTCGTTGCCTGCAATCCCTGCTGGTTTGCCACGGTTGCCACGGCTACCTGGCCGACGATCTCCTTCTGGCCGTTACTGAAATTGGCATCAACGATGCCGTTGCCGTCCACGCTGAAACCCTGGTAGGTACCGCTCGCATAGCCATCCGCCGTCGTGCCCGCGATATTCGATGCCGAAGTACTCTGTGTGATTGAACTGCCCGCAGCTCCGCTCAGATTCCATGAGAAGTTCATGTCCTGTGCACCATCGCTCATGCCGGTAAAGGTGATCCCACTGATGGTCCCAGTGGGGTTGATCAGGTTCCCGGCCCCGTCGAAGGTCAGAGTGCCAGTCGTGCCACTGCTACCGGCAGCGTCACCCGAAGGAAGGGTGACGCTGTAATTCCAGGTGTTCGCCGCCGTCTTGGTAAACGTGACCGTGGCCTGATGTGCGGTTCCCAGCGAGTCATAGAGCGTTACTGGAGCAGGAACCGCCGTACCGACCCCGGCAGAGGCGTCGAGGTTCGCCTGAATGTTCATCGAGCTGGTGGGCGTGGCGGGCAGACTCTGTCCCAGGGGAAGGATAATCGGTTGTACGCCGCTTCCCAGTGAAATGCTGCCATTCGTAGCCGGATAGCCCATCACCGATGCGCCGCTGGTTGTCTGCAGTGCGCCGCTATTGCTCAGAACAAAATCGCCAGCGCGCGTCAGTTCCTGCTGGCCATTGTCGTTGATTACAAAAAAACCATTTCCCTGCAGCGCCATATCCGTCGACTGCGCCGTGGCGGTAGGGCTGCCATCAGAAAAGTCCGTCTCCGTCGTGGCGATCTGCGTGCCCACCCCGACCTGCACGCCTCCGTTCGGCCCCCCGTTGAGCTGCTGGTAGAACAGCGTGCTGAACTGGTCCGTCTGGTCCTTGTAACCCACGGTATTCATGTTGGCAAGATTGTTGGCAATGGTGTTCAGTGCGGTGTTGTTCGACTCTAGGCCCGTAAGGGCAGTAGCAAAGGATGGCATGGTTCCCCCTGGCCGCAGCGCGGCACTTCTTGTCGATCGCTTCGTTGTGACCCCGTCCCGCTATGAGCCGGATGGGGTGGTAGTCGCAGTGGTAGCAGTAGTATTTGTGTCGATCTGGATCAGTTGCTGCAGACTGTTCACCTGCACCAGTTGATCGACGTAGGCATTTGGATCTGTATTCGCAGTGGGATCCTGGTTCTTCAACTCCGTCACCAGCAGCGTGAGGAAGTCGTTCGCCGTGATCATAGAGCTGTCCTGATTGTTGTTATTGCTCGTCGGATCGGTCGAATTACTCTGTGTCGTCGCTGCCATCGGAATACTCCCCGGAATCTGCATTTCGTCTCCTTTCGAGCCCGCTCAACGGACCCATTCAAGCTCGTATGCTGATCAAAGACACTGCGTCTTCGGCGTGATACGCCTGCTCTGCACTCGCCGGCGGTCGCACCGCTTCTTTGACTGGCGTCGCATTTCCATGCCGCGCACCGTTATCTGTGGAGCGCGACTCGCCCTGCGCGCTGTCTCCCGTTCCAACGCCGACAGATACCTGGCCCAACTGGACAGAGTGTTCCCGCGCGTAGCTGGAGATTTCGCTCGATTGGCCGGCGAGCACGTGAGCCGAAGCATCGTTCTGTGCCTGCAGTGTTGCGTCAACTCGGCCGGCGGCCCCAGTCGTGGCTTTTACCTCGACCCAGCCCAGAGAGCTCGAGGAAACGCCAACCTCCAACCTGCGAGCATCCGCGCGCAACTGAACGACACCAGAGGACGTTGCTCCATCCATCCGTTGCAGCACCTGCGCGACAGATGCCTCTGGCCGATGCGTCGCGATTGTCTTTGCCGTTTCGTGCAGTATCGTTGGCGCGAGATTGGGAGGCT
>DASXGY010000497.1:0-2161 GCA_036488835.1 Acidobacteriaceae bacterium | reverse complement strand
GCCACCTGACCGACAACATCGGCCCGCGTCTTGCCGGCTCGCCACAGGCGCAACATGCGGTGGAGTGGGTGGCCGAAGAGATGCGCGCGCTGGGCGCGACGGTGACGATCGAGAAGACCACGGTGCCGCACTGGGTGCGCGGGGAGGAGACAGCAGAGCTGACGGCGTGGCCCGGCATGACGCCGAAGACGACACAGAAGATCGTGCTGACCGCGCTCGGCGGCAGCGTCGCGACGCCCAAAGATGGCATCACAGCACCGGTGATTGTGGTCGATTCGTTCGCCGATTTGAAGGCGCTTCCGAAGGATGCGGTGAAGGGAAAGATTCTGCTCTTCAACGAGCGCTTTGATAAGGAGCTGGCGGCACAGGGTCACGGCGACGAGGCGTATGGCGAGGCGGTGATGTATCGCGGCGCTGCACCGAGCGTTGCCGCGTCGCTGGGTGCGATTGCCACGCTAGTGCGCTCCGTCGGGGGCGCGGACTACCGGCTGCCGCATACCGGCATGACGTATTACTCGGACGGATTGCCGAAGATTCCCGCGGCAGCGGTGACAGCCGAAGACGCCGACCTGGTGAAGAATCTGACATCGCAGGGCGAGGTGCAGATGCACCTGACCTTGACGCCCCAGCAGCAGGCGCCGGTGGAGACGGCGAATGTGATCGCGGACTGGAAGGGAACGGAGCATCCGGAGCAGATGGTGATTGTCTCCGGCCATCTGGATTCATGGGACCTGGCGACGGGTGCGATCGACGATGGCGCGGGCATCGTGGTGTCGATGCAGGCGATTCATCTGCTCGAGAAGCTGGGGATACATCCCAAACGCACGGTGCGCTTCGTTGCGTGGATGGATGAGGAGCAGGGCTCGTACGGCGCGCAGACCTATGCGAAAGACTACGCTGGCGAGTTGCAGAACCATGTCGGTGCGATCGAGTCGGACCTGGGTGCGGGACATCCAACTGGGATTTATTTCCAGGGAGGCGCGGCGTTGGATGAGTGGCTGAAGCCGCTGTCGCGCGTGCTGGCGCCGATCGGCGCGCCGCTGCTCGAACGCAGCGCAGAGACCGGTGAGGATATCAACTCCGTGACGGAGAAGGGCGTGCCCGGCTTCGCGCCGATCCAGGACAGCCGCTACTACTTCAACTATCACCACACGGCGGCCGATACCTTCGACAAGGTGAACCCGCGCGAGCTGGGCGAGAACGCTGCCGTCATGGCGGTGACGGCGTATGCGTTGGCCGATGCGGCGACTCCCGCGCCGAGATAAAGCAAGACAACTACAGGCAACAGCAGACAACAGCAGACAAAGGCAGATCGTTCTGGTGCTGTTGACTGATTTTGTCTGTCGTTGTCTGCGGTTGTCTCTCTCAGACTTCCAGCCCAATCGAACGCATCAGCTGCAACGCGTTGGTGCTGTCGGCGATGCCCGCGGTGAGCTTGTAGTCGAAGTGGAGCTCGCCGGCGCTGAAGCGGTCGCCGAAGTGCATGTTGATGGCGTGCCCTTCGAGTACGCCGGCGATCTCGGTAAGGGCGAGGTCGTGCGTGGTGATGAGTCCGATGGCATTGCGGGCCAGCAGGCTGCGCAGCAAGGCCTCCGTGCCGACGCGCCGATCGTGCGAGTTGGTGCCGGAGAGCAGCTCGTCGAGAAGAAAAAGTGTGGGGTGCGGGCCGCCGGCAAGATCGGTGATCTGCTTGAGACGCTGGATCTCCGCGTAGAAGCGCGAGAGACCGCTCTGCAGCGAGTCCTGCACGGTGATGGATGCTCCCACAGCGAGAGGCGAGAGCGTGAGACTGCTGCAGCAGACCGGCGCGCCACACTGCGCAAGCACGACATTCAGGCCGATGGCGCGCAGCAGCGTGCTCTTGCCCGCCATGTTGGGCCCGCTGACGATGACGAGCGCGCGGGCACTATTGAGCGAAACGTCATTCGGAATCGCTGCGGCGCGCGGCAGTAGGGGATGGGTCAGGCCGATGGCGTCCAATGCTGGCGCGTCTTCGTGCAGCGTGGGGAAGGAGCACGCGGGGCGCTCGTAGGAGAAGCTCGCGAGCGAACTGAGCGCTTCGAAATCGCCAATACTGGCGAGCCATGCGCGCACGTGCGTGCCATGGTGTCGGCGCCACGCTTCGACTGCGAGCATGCAGAGCGGCGTCCAGAAGACGAAG
>DASXGY010000496.1:0-3251 GCA_036488835.1 Acidobacteriaceae bacterium | reverse complement strand
GACCATGAACGCGGTCCAGGCCTTTCCGTCGTCGGACTTTTCGCCTCGCCAGGTGAAATGCGACTCAGAGATGTTGGTGTAGGTGGCGCGGGTCCAGGGGTGTGCGGCCTGCGGTTCTTTGAAGGCGTAGACGATGGACTGGCCGTCGACGCGGACGCCGCCTAGTTCCTCCGGGCCGAGGTCGGTCCATGTACCGGTGAGCGCGTTCAGCCACTTGATGTTCCACTGCTGCCGCGCGGAGTCATAGGCGCGGAAATTCATGCCGAGGACGATGGTCTCTCCGGCGGGAATGGCCATACCGTACTCATCGGCGATGACATAGCCGTCGAGGATGTACCGGCCGATCCATGCGGCTTGGTACTTTTGCGATTCGCCGTTGGCCAGCGTGATGGTTGCTTCGCAGCGCCATCGGCCGATGAGGAATGCGAATTGCGAGAGCGCAGCGGGCGCCTTCGGATTCGGCTTCCCGAAGTTCTTGTCGATCTCGTCCATCACGATTCCCCGCAGAGCGGCAGAGATCAGCCGAAGTTGAGCTGCACCTCGTCGAGGTAGCACCAGCCCCAGGTTTCGCCGGGCTCGATGGAGCGCATGATGGGGTGTTTGGTGTGGTGGAAGTGTTTGGTCGCGTGCTTGTTCTTCGAGGAATCGCAGCAACCCACATGGCCGCACTCCATGCACAGGCGCAGGTGAACCCAGGGATCGCCCATCTTCAAACACTCTTCGCAGCCCTTGGTGTGCGGCTCGACATTCTGAATCTGGTCGAGATGCGTGCAGCGCTTCATTGCTTCCCTCCTCTGTTTCGAGATTACTCGCTCAATCTTTCCACTGCTTCTGCTCTTCGAGATAGGTGTTGGTGTAGTCGAGATAGTTGCTTGCGTACATCAGGATCTGCTCGCGGTCTTTGTCGCCGAGCTCGCGACGTTGCTTTGCGGGCAGGCCGGCCCATAGAGTACGCGGCGGCACGACGGTGCCTTCGGGGATGAGCGCGCCGGCGGCGATGATAGAGCCCTCGCCGATGCGCGCACCATTCAAGATCACGGCGCCCATGCCGATGAGGCAGGTATCTTCTATGACGCAGCCGTGCACGGTGGCGTTGTGGCCGATGGTGACCCAGTCGCCGACGATGACTGGCCACTTGTAGCGCATGCCGTGAAGCACGGCGCAGTCCTGCACGTTGGAGTTGGCGCCGAGCCGGATGGAGTGCACGTCGCCGCGAAGCACGGCGTTCATCCACACGCTTGCGTGCTCGCCGAGCGTGACGTCGCCGAGGATTTGGGCGGAGATGTCGACATAGCAGGATGTGGGGATGACGGGCGTGTGGCCGAGATAGGGACGGATCATGCTTCCAGTTTATTGCGGCCAGTTCGCTTGCAGATGGCGGCAGCGGTCAGCGCCGGCTCAGATCGATGGTGAGCGTGGTGTTTGTCGGGAAGCTGAGCTCGTGGCCGCGGGCGAGGAAACGGCGATAGACGGACTTCGCTGTCGCGAAGATCGCGAAGCCAAGGGCGGCGTCGTTGTTGGTCGCGGCCATGGTAAGGATGCGGGCAGGGATGCCGAAGCCATTGCTGGTGACGCCGTGGTTGATGATGTCGTCGTTGTCGCCCCCGGCGGCAATGGCGGCCAGACCGCCGAGTACCAGCGGCGCGAGGAAGCGGCCCTTATCCGGCTGGGCGCGCGTGCCGCCTTCCGCGTCAATCGCGACGTTCTGCCCTTTCTGTCCCTGGATGGACGAGAGACTGCTCTGGATGCTCTGGCCTGCGCCGGCGGTCGTGGGTGTGCCCACGGAACGGAAGGAAAAACGCAGGCGCCCGTTGCGCGCGAAGGAACGAGCCGGACGCGCCTGCAGCACCACTCCGTGAAGCGCTGTGCCGGCGGGAAGCTCGACGCGGCCCCGCGGATTGCAGAAGGGCCTGACCAGCACGGCGGAGATCGCATCGCCCTGCTTTGCGGACGCGGAGCTGACGCCTGCGGTAAGGCGCGCCTGCATGGTGCCGGAGGTGAGGTCCACTGCGTCAGCGTGCGGCATGGTTGGGGATGCGGAGGGCAGATGCAGCGGCTCACGCAGCACGGCATCGAACTCGGAGCCAGCCCAGACACGCTGCGGATGGTAGGGCAACTGGTGATAGAGAAGCTGTTTCAACAAGTCGCCCTTGTGCGGATCGCGGATCATCTGGCGCGTCTGCTGAATCTGCTGGTGAATCATGCCCTTGACGCGGCCCAGGACGGAGGACCGCGGCCGATGCGCTGCGAGCGAGATGGTGGCAGCGTTGCGCATGCCGCCGGCGGCATCGACGGGAAGAACGGCTCCGGATGCGAGCACCAGTTGCGTGACGCGGATGACGGGGACGCGCAGCGGGGTAAAGTCGCCGTCCAGCTTTGCGTTCACGCGGGTGCTGCGATCGGCTGCAGGAGTGGCGGAGACAATGCCCTCAGCCGTGGTGCCCGCGGGCAGCAGCAGGCGGTCGGGGCCATAGACCGGCTCGGTAAGCTCGCCGCGGAACGGCGTGCCGGCCTTGAGCGTGAGAGTGTGGGTGATCTTGAGGCGCAGCGGCATGTCTGCAGGAATGACAAGCGAGGCGATCGGGTCCGGAGAGGATGACTGTGCGGCTGGTGGCGGCAGCGCCCATGCGACGCCGGGGATACACGCACCGAGCAGAACGAGGATGACGCGGCGTGTGTGATGGAGATGCTTCAGCATGACTGCGTCTACTTCAGAGGCCGGCCGGTTGCGTGAGGGATGCGGCCTCTGCCAGCGACAGATTCGGAGGCAGCGGCACGGCGCCGGAGTGGGTCGCCTGCTGGTCGCGGGAGATGCTCTTGAACAGCAGCACCTTCCCGTCCACGTGCACGTCGATGTGTGCGTTCTTCCAGTCTGTCTCCGACACCGGCACGCGCACTACGTGAAAGTGGCTGTCCTTGTCGATGTGGCCGAGCAGTCCGTAGCCGAAGCTGACACGGTCCAGCAGGTGGGCTTCGATGCTGCACAGCCGCTCGGCAGGCATGCGAATGAGGATGGTACCGCCGAGGCCGTGGACGACGCGCTCGTCGTAGCTGGAGGGGGTGAAGGCGGGGTTGGGGCGAAAGGCGATGCGCACGCAACCGCCCTCCATGCCATCCGCGCTGAAGAGGAAGGCCTTGGGCAGGATGTCGAGAATCTTGACCATGCGCGCCTCATCAGCACGGCGATCTGCATTGTCCGCCCGAAGGGCGGAGGGGTCCCGGACCAGGGCGGCGATGCGGCGATCTTCCTG
>DASXGY010000475.1:0-3818 GCA_036488835.1 Acidobacteriaceae bacterium | reverse complement strand
TAGGCTGAGGGCACTGCGCTGCGCCGGAGACAGTCGGCGCTCCAGCAAATAAACGTAGTCGGGCATGTTTCGTGCCTTGAACCACCGCCACCACTTGGCCGGTCGGCTCTATGTCACTCTTTCTGGGAGACTTACCGTCTTCATGAGCTACTGCTCAACGCCTAACGGTATCATAGTGTGACTATCTTGGCTACCATTTCTGCACAGTTTCCGCTGCAGGTGGCACCTGGTTGTGAGACAATCCCGCGAGTCTTTGGCTGAAGCATTTTCGGGAACACTTGATACCAGAAAATGCTTTGAGACACTCTTGCTATGGCCAGCACACAGAAAAAAGCCGTTCTCCGCATGCACGATGGAAACTGGCTGGCCGGCTATCTGCCCCCCGCCGGTTTCATTCGTCGCGGTGTCTCGCCGGACCTTTACCCAGATGCGCTGGAGCTGCTGGACCTCTCTGCCCGCCGACAGCTCATTCCACTGGCGACACTCAAGTGGGCCTGCTTTGTTCGCGACTTCAACTCCGGTGAGCCCGCCAACCCGGAGCGCCTGCTGCGCACCACTTTCTCCGGCCGCCCTCGGCTCGCCGGCATCTGGCTGCGCATGACCCTCAAGGACGAGTCCGTTCTGGAAGGCGTAGCAGCGAACGACCTCTCGCTGCTGGATCCCGCCGGACTCCTGATTACCCCGCCGGATACGCGCTCGAACACCCAGCGCATCTTTCTGCCCCGCGCCGGTATTGCCGAGCTCACCATCGTCTCCGTGATCGGCGCCAGCAATGCAGCAGCCCCCAAGCGCAAGCCGCCCGCCTCCGATCGCGGGCAAGCCGATCTCTTCCCCGCCGTTACGCCTCGCGCCCTCTAGCGCAAGTACTCACGGAATGCGCCGGGGCCAGTTGCCCCGACGGCCAGTCGGTTACCATGCGAAGCATGAAGCTTCGCGATCTGGCTGCGCATCTCGGCGCCACTCTCCACGGCGATGGTGAGACCGAGATCACCGGCGTAGCAGGCATTGAAGAGGCGGCCGCCGGCCAGATCACTTTTGTGTCGAATCCTCGCTATGGCGCGGCTGCCCGCACCACCCTGGCCAGCGCGGTACTGGTTGCGCCCGAGTTCCCGGAGATCGCTGCGGCCACCCTCCGGCTAGCCAATCCCTACCTCGCCTTCGCGCATGCCATTGGGCTGCTGCATCCCTCGCCCGTCTTTCCTCCCGGTATTCACCCCACAGCCGTGATTGATCCCACGGCCACCGTCGGCCCCGGCGCGCACATCGGCGCCTACGTCGTTGTCGGCGAGGGCGTCCGGATCGGAGACGGTGCGGTGCTGCTGCCGCATGTCGTCCTCTATCCCGGCGTGACAGTCGGCCGCGATTTCTTCGCTCACGCCCATGCCGTGGTTCGCGAAGCCTGCGTGCTCGGCGACCGCGTCATCCTGCAGAACGGGGTGGTGGTCGGTGGCGATGGTTTTGGTTTCGCCAAGCGCGAGGACGGCTCCTGGCACAAAATTCCGCAGTCCGGACCGGTGCGCATTGGCAGCGATGTCGAGATCCAGTCCAACGCCTGCATCGATCGCGCCAGCGTCGGCGCAACCGTGATTGCCGACGGCGCAAAGATCGACAACCTGGTGCAGGTGGGCCACGGATCGAGTGTGGGCGAAAACACGCTGCTGTGCGCGCAGGTCGGGCTCGCGGGCTCGACTGAGGTGGGCCGCAACGTGGTGCTCGCCGGACAGGTGGGTGTTGCCGGGCACTGCCGCATCGGCGACGGCGCGGTCGCCACCGCGCAATCCGGGATTCCGAACGATGTAGCTGCCGGCAAAATCGTCAGCGGTTACCCGGCAATCGACAATCGGCAGTGGCTGCGTGCTTCAGCCGTCTTCCAGCGCTTGCCGGAGCTGCTTCGCCGGTTCCCCAAAAAAAATCAGAACGATCGCTCCTCCGAGGAATAGGCTCAGACGACGGGACAAATAAATCGGTTCGCTCAGAAAGCCCGGCAGCGCCAGGGTGCATCTGCGCATCGTATCGCTCAAATGTCCGACATTGAGGAAATCAAACCCGCTGGCACGGTGGCCGAAGCCGTGCAGGAAGAACCGGTTCGCGTCCTGCTGCTGGACGATCATCCGGAGAACCTGCTGCTGCGCTCGACCATCCTGCGCAAGCACGGCTACATTACCGAGACCGCCGACTCGGTCGAAGGCGCTGAGCAACTGCTCGACCGCATCGACATCGCCGTCCTGGACTATCATCTCGGCCACGGACGCTTCGGCACCGATGTCGCTGCAGAACTGCGCGAGCGGCGTCCGGAGGTGCCCATCATCATCCTCTCGGCCACGCTCGAGCGGCGCTTCGGCGGGGTCGAGGACATGCACCTGCTCAAGGGCTACAGCTCTATCGACGACCTGGTCACGGCGCTGCGCGCCTTTGAAGCGAAGCGCCGAGGCAAGCCAGTGGTGGTCGATGCCCGGGATTTCTTCTACTCCCGCATCAACATGGCGATGGGCGACGATGTGGTGCTCGAGATCCTGGACGCCAACGGCAACTGGCAGTACGTGAACGACACCTGCGCCCGTCTTCTGGAGCAGCATCGCGACTGGTTCCCCGGCAAGAACATGTTCGTCGAGATGCCGGAGCTCGCCCCGGACTGGCGCGAGATCCTGCGCACGGTCGCAGTGCAGCGCGAAACCTACATCGACCGCACCTACCGTGGTCTTCTCAATCTTCCCCGCAAAGGCGAGGGCTGGGTCTGGAACGTGCTGGCCTTCCCCATCACCCTGCACAACAACCAGACCGGCGTGGTGCTGACGGCGCGCATCCTAGAACGTAAAACCACCCTGTGAGTGCACAGCCGGCGCTGTAAGATCGCGCGGACGTCGGCGTGAAGGATCTGAAATTAATACTATGAGAGTTACGTTTTCCCGCCTCGCCGCACTCGCGCTTCCTCTGCTGCTGGCAGGCTGTCGTGCCAGTCCCTACCTGGGACGGCCGGAGGCCGCATTCACCATTACCGTCAGGAACCAGGGCCCGGACATCCACCAGCTCGAGGTGGACTATCCCAACGCCAGCTTTGGCCGCGATGCGCTGGCCAGCGGCGCCAGTTTCAACTACCCGCCCAAACTCATAGGCTCAGGCCCGGTGAAGGTGACCTTCAACGACGCCACAGGGAAGAGCCACACTGCAACCGGGCCGGTGGTGCAGGAGGGAATGCACAAGAATCTCGTTATTTCCATCGGTGAGGATGAGGGCATCGTCTTCCAGGCCTTGCCCGACCAGTCGAGCTGACGACCATCCCACCGCAGCCGCGTCTGTGAGACAGAGCAATTTCACTGCAGGTGTGTACAGGAGCGCCACCGGCCGCGTGGCTTGCCTTCAAGAAAGCCACACCTCGCGGAACTTTGCTGGTTACAGTAAGAGTGAAAACGCTCTAAGTGAAATCACGGATGCGCACGCGGGAGCTTATCGTACTTCTGGCACTTACCTTGTCTGCGGCGGCCGAAACGCCTGCCACGCAGCAGTCCACGCCCTCGGTCACCGCTCCTCCGGCTGGGACCCCGGTCACGCAAGGTCCCGCTGGCGCGACCGTAGCGCCCGGGCCGGAAACGCCACGCATTCCCGAGTTCGCCATCTCCTCTCCGGGACTGGAGACAAGCATTGCGTGGCTGTGGGAGCACGACAGCGACACCCAGGGTGGGTCAAACGGCATGTCCAGCTATCCCATCTATCCGGACGGTCGCAATGGTCTCCCAGGCCGCCAGTTCGTCACCTGGTACTCCGGCAACGGCGGCGAGCGGTACCACCTGACCTTTGGCCATGACACGAAGGCGACGCAC